>JBNMLI010000018.1:0-13590 GCA_050874765.1 Alistipes sp. | reverse complement strand
GCATTACGGCGATTTCCACGCCTCGTTGTTGCCCGACACACCGCGCGAGCGGATTATCGGCATTCGTATGCCCGCACTGCGAGCCTGCGCCAAAGCACTTGCCTCGGATACGGCGGCTGTCGGAGAGTTTGTCGCCACCCTGCCGCACACCTATTTGGACGAGTATGCGCTCCACGCACTGCTCGTTGCAGGCGAGCGCGATTTCGGCAAGGCGATGAACGAGTGCGAACGGCTGCTGCCCTACATCGACAACTGGGCAGTGTGCGACCTCTTTTCGCCCCGAGTCTTCGGCTCTGTCAAGCACCACGACGCGCTATACGGGAAGTGTTTGCAGTGGCTCACATCGGAACGCACCTACACCGTCCGCTTCGGCATAGTAACACTTATGCGCCACTTTCTCGATACCGATTTCCGCGCCGAAGCACTCGACCGCGTGGCACGATTGCGCACGGAGGAGTACTATATCAATATGGCTGTTGCGTGGTTTTTCTGCGACGCGCTCATCAAGCAGTGGGAAACGGCTCTACCCTATCTCATCGACCATCGGCTTGCGCCATGGACGCACAACAAAACCATACGCAAGTGCATCGAAAGTTTCCGCATCGCGCCCGAGCGCAAGCAATATCTGCGCACGCTCGCGCTTGCGCGTAATTTTCAGTGATTCGGGATTGGTAAACCACCCTCGGTACCGCCGCATCAGAAGAGCGACGAGAGCGACTCCAACCACTCGATGGTTTCGACGGTCAGCGTATCGGTACGGTCCGACCACGAATGGTTGCGGATAAACCGCTCCTTGTTGCGCTCCAAGCGGTCGTTTATCGGGAAGCGCGGGCGGGCAAGAGCCTCCTTCGCCTCGCGCAGCGATGCTCGGATTTTGCGCGTAAGAACCGAGTCGCGCGCAGGTCGCCGCTGCGACTCCCATTTGAAGCCGTCCAATCGCAAAGGCTGGCTCTCGGGAATCTTGTCGAGCGGATAGAATTTATAGGTCGGGTTACCGCGGTAGGTGATACCCGTAACCTTCTTATCCTCGATATATGACGACATATCGGCACTCTCGACATACGCCATCATCGTAATCTCGGGCGGGTCGTTCTCCTCGATGTAGTAGATGGTGCGCACGTTGCCGTTCACGTCGTTGCGGTAGATTTGGTTGTCGCGGAAATGGGCACTCATCGCCTTGCCAGCCACCTGATTGTAGTGCGCTGTGTCTATCTCGGCGATAGTGAGCGGTTTACCCTCGAAATCGGCACGCACAATCTGCTGCCCGCGGGTTATGATGTGCATCACATCGGAGGTGATTTGGTTGTTCTCGTTCCACAGCACGGGTTCGGTATAGAGGTGAATAATCGAGTCGATGCTCGTTGCTGCCAAAGAATCGCAGACTGCCTGAAAATCGGAGCGGTACATACGCACGCGGCGGTAAGCGAGAATCAGTCGGTAGATGGAATCGCGAGCCACACTGTCTGCCGCAAGCGAGTCGGCTACTGTTTGCGGATAATAAACGGCGAGCAACGAATCGAGCGTACGCTGTGCCAGCGAATCGGATAGGTGGTACTCCGCCATCAGCACCGAATCAGCCTTTGCCAACGTAAGGGAATCGACGGGAGCGACGCGAATCTTCTTGCGCGCCAATTTGGCAAGTGTACGTTGCAGGCGCGCCTCGGCACGTTGTTGCTCCTTCACTCGGCGCACCGAGTCGGCAGCCTCCGCCTTGCGCAGTTGCGCCGTGCGCTTGGCTTGGCGGCGGTCGGCGATTTCATCGAGTTTCTTGCGCAGAGCCTCCGCCTTGGCTTTGCGTTGCTCCTCGCGCTCGCGCTTCTGCTTCTCGCGCAAAAGGGCTTTGCGCTGTGCCTTGGTGAGTGTATCGACAGCCAACGAATCGACCCTCAACGAGTCGGTCGCAAGCGAGTCGGTTCGAGATGCAGGCGCATCGACTTTCGGCGCACTCTCGCCATCGGTATCGGTGCTTACGACAGGTTGCTCCTGCTCGTCGGTTTGTGGCAACGCACTCTCCTCGGCAGCGGAGTCCGCGTTGTCGCGGCGGTGGCTGCGCGGGTTATCCTTGCGTTGCGGTTGCGCCTCCGCATCGGTTTCCTTTGGCGAGGCGGCGGTTGCTTTTGCTTCGTCCGCTTTTGCTTGTTGCTCCGCCTCGGCTTGCTCTTTGCGCTCCGCCTCGCGCTTTTCGAGTGCAGAGTTTTTGGTATAGAGGAACATCGAATCGGCACGCATAAAGACCGAATCGCCCTGCTCCAAATCGTAACTTACGACCGACGGTTCGCGCGTGAGCAGGGCATTGCCCTCCTCCTTCCAATACTCGCCCCAATCGCCGAATGCCAGCACTTTATGCTCGGCATCGTCTATCTGTATATTGTTTTTCAGGCGCACATAGCCACGCTCGCGATAGTAGTCGAGCGTGTCGCTCCACAGCTCCTGTTTATCGGTCAGGATATAGCCGTTGAGCGTAAGCGTATAGAGTTGGTTGTCGCGGTCGAACGAGCCGCGGTCGGCATAGAGGTACTCCTGCTCCTTCTCGTTCCAGATATTGGTATTGGCAAAGAAGCCCGCGCGGTTGGTTTCGATATTGTAAACCACCGAGTCGCCCTTCATTTTATAGGTATCGTTGCGCATCTCTACGTTATCGACGCACACGATATCTTTTATGTCGGAATAGTAGTAGCCGCGCTCCGATTCGAGCATATTATCCTCGTCCACGACCACGCCGCCGCCATAGTATGCGCCGACGTTGGTTTTGGTATTGAACAGGAAGTTGTAGGTATAGAGGCGCGCCTCCTTATCGACGACCTTGACAATGTCGGAATAGACCCGCGCCTCGTCGCGCGTGCGGTCGTACTCGGCGCGGTCGCCGTAGATATAGGTTGTTCCTTTGTTGATAAGCACGTTGCCGAAGCACTCCAATCGCGAATCGGAGTGGCGCACCGCGCTGTCGCACGTTATGACGGCACCATTGTGGTGGGCAGCGACGTTGCCGACCAGAATCTGCACCTTCACGCCGCCGACCTCGCGTTGGAAGCCGTCGTCGGACTTCAAGTCAATCATCTTGCCGCCGCTCTGTGGCGGGCGGTTATTGCTCTGCGGTGTGGCAGTGGCGTGCGATGAGGTCGGCGCAGGCGAATAGGAAGGTAGCGTGCCGCTACCCGCAAAGACAAAGCCCGCGAATACCGACAACACGACAACTATGGCTGTAACTCTACGTCGCACAACTACTTGACCCAATGTTTGTTTTCAAACTCTCCGGTGCGGAACTCGGGCGCGATATAGACGTACATGGCATCGATATGTTTGTCGAGCCAGTCGTTGAAATACTTGCGCTGTTTGTCGTTCAGTGCCATTTGCTCCAATCGCAGGTAGTCCTCGTCGAGCGAAGCCTCGTGGGCGGGGATTATGGAAACGAGTTTCACGATTTTGCACAAGTCGTTACCCATCAGGTCGTTGGTACGGTAGGCAGACGACACCTCGCCGACCTTCAAACGGCGAATGGCGTTGTAGTCGTCGATACTCTTGCCGCCACCTGCACCGAAGTCCTCTTTGAGGAACTTGGTCGCCGTAAGTTTGGCATCGAAAGCCGAATAGCGTTCGAGCAAATCGTGGTTGGAAACGATACCGCCGTTCTCCTTCGAGTATTTATCGTCGGAGAATTCGGCAGCCGCCTTCTCGAACGTAAGCGAATCCTTGCGAATGAGATTGGCAATGCTGTCGAGTTTATGCAACGGGGCGGCAATCTCCTCGGTACTGTATGTCGGACGCAACAGGATATGGCGACAGTGGTAGAGTTGACCCTTCTTGTCTATCAGTTGGATAAGGTGGAAACCGAACTCGGTTTCGACGACCTCGGACACCTGTCCCGGTTTGAGCTCCTCCAACGCATCGGCAAACGGTTTGACGAAGCCCGCAGCCTGCATAGGCTCCAACTCGCCGCCGCGGATTGCCGACGGGTCAACCGAATACATACGCGCCAGCGTAGCGAACTTGGTCTTGCCAGTAACGATACGCTCGCGCATATCAATCAGACGCTCCTTGGCACGACGCTTTGCCGCCTCCATACCCTCGGGGAAGCGGGTGATTTGGGCATAGACATATTGCTCGGCGATAATCGGCAGACTGTCTTTGTCGAGGTGTTTGTAGTAGCGTTCGACCTCGCCCGGCACAATCGTAACCTTGCTTACGACATTCTGCTGCATGGCGGCGGCATAGGACTGCTCCTCGATACGGCGACGCAGAAGTTCGCGCAGGTGGTAGATTGCCATGTGGTTGCGCCGTTCGAGTTCGGGAATCGAACCCGCCTCATCGACCATCGACTGCACTTGCGTTTCGACACGTTGCAGCACGTCGCCCGTATTGATTTTGACGGAGTCGATAAGTGCCTGATTGTAGAGCAGTTTCTGCATAAGCAGGTTTTCCAGAGCCTCGTTCTTCGGGTCGCGGTCGGAGGTGTAGCCCTCCGAGCGACGTTGCTCGACCATCTGCTCGGCAAGTTGCTCGACATCGGAATAGGTGATGGACGAATTACCGACCACGGCGACGACCTTGTCGAGCATAACGAAACGCTTTTGGGCAGACATACTGCCAATGGTGGCACACGCCAATATCGTTATCAACAGAAATCTCTTCATTGAATGGAATTGTATTTATTTTGCAAATATAGTCTAATTATCGTTTTCCCGCTCAAATATACGGACATGTCCCGTTTTTATTGCATTGCGGAGCATACTATCTTCCTGCGAGCGCAACAATTCGCTCTGGCGGCGCGTCGTCAGTATATGGCCGATACGCTCGCGCACCATCGACAACGGCAGGACATCATCGACACCCAACACATCGCTGATGAGGAAGTTGTAGTAGGTGTGGTTGTAGTGAATCTGCTGCACGCTGCGCGTGGCGAGCATCGTTTCGTTCTGCACCGAGCGCAGGACGGGCAGGTTGCTCAAAAATTCGGAGAAGTCGGTCCACTCCTCGAAGCGGACAAAGCGGAAATTGTGTTTGTGGCAGAGTGCCTCGAAATCGCGACGCTCGTCCGCCTTGTCGGAGCGCATCAGTCGCACAAGGCTCTCGCGACGGCGGTAGGTGTCGCCGATTGCGACGATACAGCCCTTCACCAGAGGCGCAGTGTTGCGGAAATCGGCGCGGTGAGCCTCGTAGTAGTCGGCTATCTCCTTGTCCGATATTTCACTAATCATCTCGGTATCGAGATGGTATTGGTCAATTTTGCGAATGAGCAACGATTGGCGATACTCCTCGACCTTGCGGTCGATGTCGCCCATATCCGAGCGGAACATCAACTCCGCCTCCTGCAATTTCAGCTGGCGGACGACCCATTTTTCGACATAGGCATTGACATAACTTGCGCTATCGGCGGCAGAGAGTCCCTGTGGCAGAACCTCCTTGATGTCGAATGTGGTGAGTTCGCTCCTGCCCACGCGGGCAAGTGTATCCTCGCCCGAAAAGAGCGAGGACGACATACGGCACCGCGTAGCACCAAGCAACACGGCGAGCGTAAGCAATATCTTCGACACAACTCTCATATACAATTCGCAAAGATAAGATTTTTACCCGAATAAAACGCACGCACGGGCGAGAATATTATTCGGGCAGTCGATTTATGTTGAGAGAGTTCGGTCGTTGCCACTCCTTTCGGGGCGGTTTTCGAAGGTGATTTTTACACCGAAAACGTTATTTTTTGCGGAAGACTTTATGTGCGGTTTCGATGAAGAAGAGCAGGAACAGCAGGCTCGCCACAGCATAAACAACAACATAGGCGATGTCGTTGCCAATCATATCGCGCACAGGGACATTATCCATATCCATACAGATGAGAGCCAGCGCAATGGCGTTGTTGATGGAGTGGAGAATGATGGTCGAAAAGAGCGACGATGTGCGCAGATAAATCATACCGAAAATCGCGCCGACGACAACGCCTGCCAACGCTGTGGCGGGTTCGATATGGACGGCTCCGAAAAAGAGAGCCGACACCGCGACCGCAACAGCATTGCCCCAACGGCGACGCAGGGTTTCGAGAACGATGCCGCGGCAGAGCGTCTCCTCGAAAACGGGAGCAAAGACCATAGCCGTTACGCATGCCCAGAATCCGCGCCCCACGCCTGCATTATCGACGCTCGGCAACAACGCCATAACTGGTTCCAAAACGATTTGTGCGGCGACAATCCAGACGATGCCCGTAAGGATTATGTTGGGATTGAAACCCGACGCCGAGAATCGTGCCACGCGCCACCGTCCGCCACGCAGGCGTACATAGAGCCACACGGCGAGCAACGCAACGAACATCGACACGGGATAGATGACCGCGATGCGCTCGCCACGCAACACTTGCGCCGACATAAACTCCTCGACACCGCTCCGCGCATCGGGCAAATCGGGAATAGCAAAACCGAGTGCGGCAAGCACTACGCCCACAACCCCTTGCGAGAGGAAAAAGAGCAGAAGCAACATGGCGATGTCGCCAAATGTCGGGAACGGTCTGTCCGTCGTCCGGCCGTTGCGAATCGGAGCATCGGCAACCTCTGCCGTCGGCGATTCACCTGCGACAACACCTTCGTCTTTTATTTCTGCACCTTTGTGTGTCATAAGAAATTCCTGTTTGGAGTGCCAAAGGTAATCAAAAGCGGTGGAAATTTATAGGTTTTCAATTTAATTTTATTAAATTTGCCCGATATTTATCGACTGTCGCCACTGTCGCGACGCGATTGGGTCAAACATTTTACACGACAAACAGAGATGGCAAAAGTTGTAGCACTTGCAAATCAGAAGGGTGGCGTAGGCAAGACCACCACAGCAATCAACCTCGCGGCTTCGATAGCACTGTTGGGCAAAAAGGTTCTGTTGCTCGATGCCGACCCGCAGGCGAATGCGACATCGGGATTGGGTTTCGACATCAATCTCGACGGCATTTACGAATGTATCTCGGGCGAGAAGAGTGCCGACGAGGTGATTTTGCAAAGCCCCGACATCAAGAAGTTGTGGCTTCTGCCGTCGAGCATCGACCTCGTGGCGGCCGACACCGAGTTGCCGAAGATGGAGAATGCCCACCACGTCATCAAGCGCATCGTCGATAGCGTGCGCGAGAAGTTCGACTACATTTTCATCGACTGCTCGCCATCGCTCGGCTACACGACGGTAAATATCCTCACCGCCGCAGATTCGGTGCTGATTCCCGTGCAGTGCGAATACCTCGCGCTGGAAGGATTGAGCAAACTGCTGAACACCATCAAAATCGTCAAGAGCGGATTGAATCCCGCGCTCGAAATCGAGGGCTTCGTGCTGACGATGTATATGCGCAACCGACTGAACAATCAGGTAGCGACGGAGGTACGCGAGCATTTCGGCCACCTCGCCTACGATACAATAATTCAGCGCAATATCCGTTTGGGTGAGGCACCGTCGCATGGCAAACCGATTATGCTCTACGACGCATCGGCAATCGGAGCGGAGAACTATCTGACGCTGGCAAAGGAGTTTTTGAAGAGAAATCGTAAAAAGTAACTATATGAAACAGAAAGGATTGGGTCGCGGATTAGATGCCATATTCGGCAACGACACCATCGACCTCAAAGCAAAGCCGATGGCAGAGATGACCGAAATCGCCATTGCCGACATCGTGCCGAACCCGACGCAGCCGCGTCGCAAGTTCGACGAGCAGGCATTGGAGGAGTTGGCGGATTCGATTCGCACGCTCGGGCTTATTCAGCCGATTACGGTCAAGCCGAAGGACGGCAAGTACCTCATCATCAGCGGCGAACGTCGTTGGCGCGCAGCGCAGGCGGCGGGCGTGGAGAAGGTGCCGGCATACATTCGCGATGTAGATGACACGAACCTGCACGCTATGGCTCTGGTCGAGAACATTCAGCGACAGGACCTCAACTCGATAGAGGTTGCGCTCGGGTTGCAACGACTCATCGACGAGTGCGGACTGACGCAGGACGAGTTGGCGGACAAGGTCGGCAAGAAGCGTTCGACCATATCCAACTATATGCGTCTGTTGCGTCTGCCCGACGAGGTGCAACTTGCCGTAAAAGAGGGCATCATATCGATGGGACACGCCAAGGCGATTGCCTCGCTCGAAGAGCGCAAACAGCAGTTGGCTCTGCTCAAAAAGTGCGTAAAGAACAATCTTTCGGTGCGTCAGGCCGAGGAGGCGGCTCGCGCGATTGCCGACAAGGCGACCGACAAAAAGGCGACCGCCGCGGCAGAGGAGGAGTATCCCGAGTCCTATACGCGATTGGTCGAAGAGTTGGAGAAGTTCTTCTCGCAGGACATCAGCATCAAGCGCGGCAAGAACGGTGGCGGCAAAATCGTCATCGACTTTGCCGACGACAAGGATATCGAGCGATTCATCAAACGTTTCGCCGAGAAACAGCAGGCATAGAAGAAGAGAAGTGGGAATGACAGGCAAGCGGAGCGAGGCAAAAACGGCATTACGGGGCGGGTGGTTCATAAAGATACTGCTCGTCGCTGTGGCGATAGTCGTCAGCGGAACATCATACGCCCAATTCGGCAGACAGCAACTGCGTGGCGAGCGCACGGTGATTCGTGGCGGATTGTTGCACAAGCCCGATTCGTTGGAGCGTGCCAAGGCAGACTCGGCACGGGTGGCAATGTTGGTCGATTCGCTTCGCAAGATGCCCGCAGATTCGTTGGCACACGTCGCCGATTCGCTGAAAACCATCTTGCCCGACTCGGTGCGTCGCGTCATCTTTGCCGAACACGGGGTACAGGTCGATTCACTCGGTGTGGATTCACTCGCACGCGATTCGCTTTCCCGCGATTCGCTCGCGCTCGATTCGGCATCGCTTACCGAGAAGCAACTCAAACGACTGCAACGGCGCGAAAACCGCAAACCGCTGCTCAGCGATTCGATGGCACTGCGCAAGGTGTGCTGGGCTTCGCTGGTGCTGCCCGGTTTCGGTCAGATATACAACAAGCAGTATTGGAAGTTGCCGATTCTCTACGGCACATTCGGCACAACGCTCGGAATGTTCATCTACGAGAACAACAAGTACAAACCGCTTAAACGGCAATACGATGCACTGACCGACCAAAGTATGGTGCGCACCGACGAGTTGAACTCGTTGCAGTCGCGCATGATACAACACAACACTTGGCGGCAGGTATTCCTCGTCGGAGCCATTGCTTCGTACCTCTATTTTATAGGCGATGCCGCTGTTTGCTACGCCACCAACGAGGTTTCGTCGGTGAACAAGGCAACCACGCTCTCGACAATCTGCCCCGGTGCGGGACAAATCTATAACAAGAGTTATTGGCGCGTGCCGATAGTGGTCGGCGGTTTTGCGACGACGGTCTATTGCATCGACTGGAACAACCGCGGTTATCAGCGATTCAAGAAGGCATATCGCCTGCGCTACGACTTCGACCAGAATCCCGATAAGTATCCCGACGGCTCGCAGGACGAGTTCCGAGGCAGGTACTCGGCGACGTTCCTGAAAAATCTGCGCGACAGTTACCGACGCAACCGCGACCTCTGTATAATACTGACGGCGGGATTGTACATTTTACAGATTGTCGATGCGCATGTCGATGCGCACTTGCGCGATTACGATATTTCAAACGACCTCGGAATCAATGTCAGCCCGATGATAGATTACAATCCCGCGCTGGGACCTTCGTCGGCGGCATTCGGTATGAATTTGAGCATAACGTTCTGACAAATATAGATATACGAAAATATGAAATCCCCCGTTTATGCACTCGTCTGCATAATCGCTCTGTTGTGCTCCGCACCGTTTGACGCAACGGCACAGCGGCGCACCAAGAGCGCACGACACACCCACCACCATACCCCCATATACGATACCGTCCGCGTGGTCGTAACCGACACCATACGCATCGAGCCGACGGCGGCACCGCGCATCGACACCCTGCGCACAGCACTCTCGCCCGCCGCGATAGATTCGCTCGTCGAGCAGTGGAGCCGTATGTCGGCAGAGCAGGGCGACAAACGTTTTTTCGAGCCATACGCAGCAGAAACGGAGTCGGAGCAGGCTATGCCCGTCGATTCGCTCTACAAGGCGCGGTTGCTCGATTTGGTTTCGCCCGTGCATCTACCCTACAACTACATCGTGCGCGGCTACATCAACCAATACCTCAACGGCAAATGGAGTGCGTTGGGGCGGATTCTCGCAATGTCGAAATACTACTTCCCGATTGTCGAACAGGAACTTATCAGTGCCGGTATGCCCATCGAGTTGCGTGCCGTGCCGATTATAGAGTCGAATCTCTCCAACGTGGCAACCTCGCGCATGGGGGCTGTCGGTATGTGGCAACTGATGCCTGCCACGGGCAAGAATCTGGGGCTGGAAATCAATTCGCTGGTCGATGAGCGGTGCGACCCTGTACTGGCAACTCGTGCGGCGTGTCGCTTTCTGCGCGACCTCTATCGCATCTACGGCGATTGGACGCTTGCCATAGCCGCCTACAACTGCGGACCGGGTAATGTGAACAAGGCGATTGCCCGCGCCGGTGCGGGTGGCAAGACCTTTTGGGACATCTACGACTATCTGCCACGCGAAACGCGCGGCTACGTTCCGAAGTTCATCGCCGCATCGTATGCCTACGCCTATCACAAACTCCACAACATCGAGGCCGACCCGACGCCGCAACACATTGCGACCGACACCATAACCATCGACCGCGTAATGCACCTCGGGCAGGTGGCATCGACCATCGACATTCCGCTCGAAACCCTGCGGGCACTCAATCCGCAATACAAAATGGACGTCATACCTGCCTCACGCAAAAAATACCCGCTGACGCTTCCCGTAGGTTATCTGTCGGATTTTATCGAGAACCGCGATTCGATTTATGCCAAGGATTCGCTCTATTTGAAAGAGTTTCAGAATCCCGCCAACCTCGAAAAGCAAAGGGCGCAAGGCGTGGGATATATATATAAGGTGCGTCATGGCGACAATCTCGGGCTGATAGCCAAGCGCAACAGGGTATCGGTCAAGGATTTGATGCGCTGGAATCATCTGCGTTCGACAACCATTCGCATTGGGCAACGCCTGCGCATCGAAAAGCCCCGCCCGCGCAATTAGTTGCCACGGCAGCGGGCAGTTGTTCGTAGCGGCAGCGTTCTACTGTGCGCGACGATAGACATCGCCCAAGCGGTGGGACATAAAGTATTGCAGGATACCGCGGATAACCATATACAGAGTAAAGGCGAGCCACAGAGCATCGTTGCCGATGAGTGGCGACAAGCAATAGAATATGCCGAAGTATGCCGCCGTAGAGAGCAACATCGAGTTGCGCATTATGCGCGTGAGCGTCGCCCCGACCATCACGCCGTCGAGCAGGAACGGAATAGCCGCAGCAAGCGGAATCACCATCACCCAGCCTATATATTTGCCCGCAACAGCGAGCAACGATGCCGAATCGGCGGAGTTGTTGCGCAGGAAGAGCATAAATATATCCTGCCACCACCCGACATAAATCGCTATACAGATGAACGATGTAACGAACGTCCACACCAAGCAGCGACGCACGCAACGGCGCAACGACCGCTCGTCGTGAGCACCGACAAATCGACCCGTCAGTGCCTCGGCGGCAAAGGCGAATCCGTCGTTCATATAGGAGAAGAGCGTAAATATCTGCATCAGCATCGTGTTTACGGCGAGGATTTCGGCATTGTCCATACGCGCCGAAGCACCCGTAAAGAATGTATAGACAGCCACAATGCAGAATGTGCGGATTATGATGTCGGCATTGACGCGGAAAAACTCCTTCATAGGACGCAGGTCGAACGCCTCGCGTATTTCGATGTGGCACAACGTTTTGCCGAAGACCACAAAGAGCAGCACGACCGCCACGAGCAGACCCGACCACTGCGCCACCACCGAAGCGTAGGCGATGCCCACGATGCCCATATCGTAGCCGAAGACAAACCACAGACTGAACAAAACGTGGACTATATTGACCCAGATGGAGGTACACATCGGAATCACCGCATTCTGCATACCCGTAAACCAGCCGTTCAGACCGAACAGCATTATGCCTGCCGGCACTGCCCAGATGCGGGCATAGAAATAGTCGGCGACCATCTCGTTGCCGTTCATTGCCCACAGCGACAGTTCGCCGAGCGGATATTGCAACACGAGAATCGCCACGCCGAGCAACAACGACACCGCGACGGCACGCGCCAGCATAAGCGACGTTTCGCGAAAGTTGCCTGCGCCGAATGCCTGCGCCGTGAAGCCGCTCGTACCCATACGCACGAACGAGCAGTTCCAGTATATGAAGTTGAATATCGACACGCCGATTGCCAACGCGCCTATGGTTTGTGCCGAATCGCCCCAATGCCCCGCTATGGCAGTGGAGAATATACCCATCAGCGGAACGGTGATACTCGAAATGATGTTCGGTATCGCTATTCGCAAAATCTCTCTGTTCATACTTTTCATTCGGTTGCAAAAATACAAAAATATATTTTTTGGAGCATATTTGGTGCGTAGTTTGGTACCGAATCCCGAAAAATAAGTACCTTTGCCGATGTAAACAACAAGGATATATGAAAGATTACAAAAGCGATGCGGGAGCCGCTCTCTCGCGTTTCGCAAAGGACAAACGCCTGCGCCACGACAACTCCGCGCATGCGGAACACGAAGGCAACGACGAGCATCGTGCGCATCGTCGCTCCTACAACCCCAATTTTACGGAGGATAACCGTCTGAAAGGGCGCGACGACGAGCGCAAGAGTTTCGGCGGACACAGCAAATACGGAGAACACAAATCGTTCGACCGCGACCGCAAACCGTTCGATGGCGAACGTAAGCCGTTCGACAGTGAGCGCAAGTCGGGCGAGCGTTCGTTTGGCGAGCATAAATCGTTCGGTCGCAAGCCGTTCGACAAAGAGCACAAACCATTCGACCGCGACCGCAAACCGTTCGACGGTGAGCGCAAGTCGGGCGAGCATAAATCGTTCGGCCGCAAGCCGTTCGACAAGGAACACAAGCCGTTCGGTCGCGACCGCAAACCGTTTGACGGCGAACGTAAATCGTTCGGCGGTGAGCGTAAATCGTTCGGCAAGCCATATTCGCGCGACGAGCGCAGAGGCGGCGACGACAAGCCGAAATCGTATCCGAAATACAATCCCAACCACGCAACGGACGAGATTCGTCTGAACCGCTTTGTGGCACAGTCGGGTCTTTGCTCGCGTCGCGAGGCGGACGACTACATTGCAGCAGGTTTGGTAAGCGTAAACGGCGAGGTCGTTACCACGCTCGGTACGAAGGTGAAACTGACGGACGATGTGCGTTTCAACGATGAGCGCATAAAGGGCGAGAAAAACGTATATCTGCTGCTGAACAAGCCGAAGGGCTATGTTACCACATTGGAGGACGAGCACGCCGACAAGACGGTGATGGAGTTGGTCAAGGACGCATGTACCGAGCGCATCTACCCCGTAGGTCGCTTGGACAAGAATTCGCTCGGACTGCTTTTGTTCACCAACGACGGCGACATCACGCGACAACTGACGCACCCTTCATACAAAAAGAAGAAAATTTACGAGGTAACGCTCGACAAAACGCTCACGCGTGCCGACTT
>JBNMLI010000017.1:0-13595 GCA_050874765.1 Alistipes sp. | reverse complement strand
TTGTCGGATTTGGAACCTGCGGTATCGTCCTTGCCGCAGCCGACCATTGCCAAAGCAATGGCAAAGAATAGAAGTTTTTTCATCGTGTTTGGTTTTAAGTTATTGCAAAATTGTTGTCTTGCCGATATTTATTAAGAGTTAATTGTTGTTGCAAATATATATAGATAGATGCTAATATCCAAAGAAATGTAAGAAAAAAGCGAGAAAAAGTTTTGCTTTGTAAGGGTGTGGTCGGTTGGAGCAGGAACGCCGGAATGGGAATGTGCAACGACGCAAAGTTTATTTGCAAGATTGGTCGGGAAGTACTACATTTGCATATTATAATCGGGGGTATTATTGCCCGTAATATGCTTGCATGGTGCGGATAGTAGCGTAACAAACAAATATGAAACTGCGTCATATAATAATCGTATTTCTGCTCTCGTTGCCGTTTTTCGTCAGAGATTACACGGTGGCGAACGAACTCAAATACATCAGTATCGCCAACGAGGCTCTCGACAACGGCACATGGTTCACGTTCTACAACCACGGCGAGCCGTATGCCGACAAACCGCCTTTGTATCTGTGGATTGTGATGCTCTCGAAGTTGCTCTTCGGCGACTTCAATATGTGGTTCATCGGTCTGTTCAGTCTGTTGCCGATGGCGGGAGTGATGGCGGTGATGAACCGATGGATACATATGGATTGCGACCACGCAAACACCTATGCCGCGGATATGATGCTCGCGACGACGGGTATGTTCGTCGGTGCGGGAGTGGTGTTGCGTATGGATATGCTGATGACATTCTTCATCGTACTCGCGCTGTACACCTTCTTCCGTATGTACAAGGGCGTTGCACGACCGTATGAGCGGTGGTTGCTGCCCGTGTGGCTGTTTCTGGCGTTGTTCACCAAAGGTCCTTACGGAGTGATGATTCCGCTGGCGGCGATGGTGGCATTCTTGGCGTGGAAGCGCGAATTGCGCACCTTCGGTCGCTACTTCGGTTGGGCGCAGGCGGGAGTGCTGGTCGCGCTGTGCCTCGCGTGGTGGGGCGCGGTGTATGCCGAGGGAGGCAAAGAGTATATCTGCGACCTGTTGTTCCGTCAGACGGTCGGGCGCGGTGTCAATTCGTTCCACCACAAGGCTCCGCTGTGGTTCTACATTGCGCGGTTGCCGTTGGTGATGTTGCCGTGGTCGTTGCTGTTCATAGCGACATTCGTAATTGGCTTGCGCAGGCACGCCGTATGCACCGACACGGAGCGGTTCTTCGTAATCACGATAATCACGACGACGGCGATGCTCTCGGTAGTGAGTGCGAAGTTGGACATATATCTGATACCTATGTATCCGTTCCTCGTCTATCTGTGCGCCATGTGGTTGCGACGGATTGAGGCTTCGGCGTGGGTGAAGGCGGCGGCTGCGATACCGTTGGCATTGTTTGCGCTCGCGCTGATTGCGGTGCCGTTCGGTTTGCACAAAGCGGGTTTCGACGCTCTGCCTGCGTGGACGGAGGGTTGCATCTATTGCGCGGCGGCGGTGTTGTCGGTCGGCAGCATCTGCGGATTGTGCGAGGTGTTGCGCAATCGCGCATCGCGCGGAGTCGTTACGGTGGCGTGGACGATAGTGGCGACGGTGGCGATGGCTACGACCGCTATTCCGTATTTCAACCCATATTTGGGCTATAAGAGCCTGTGCGAGCGTGCCAAGACGTTCGGCGCAAAGCACTACGCATACTACAAATTCAAATATGCCGACAATATGGACGTATTCCTCGGCGAGGCACCGCAACGTGCGGCATCGGTTGCCGAGTTGGAGGCGTTGCCGCAGGGCACGCTGCTGTTTGTCGATGAGCGCGAGCCGCGACGCGACAAGGAGTTCGCCCAATGGCTGGCGGACAAAAGCCCCGTGGCGCAAGTCGGCGATTACCGTATATTTATAACACCTAAAACAGAAGAGAATGAATAAGACATCGAACTACGACCTGACAATAATCGTACCCGTATATAACGAAGAGCAGAGCCTGCCGCGCGTCGAGAAGGCTATGGCGGATTACCTCGCGCACAGTTCGCTGCACACGTGCGTGCTGTTCGTGAACGATGGCTCAAAGGACGGCTCGCTCGCGCTGATACACGACATCTGCCGTCGGCACGAGGATATGCTCTACATCTCGTTCGTGCAGAACCGCGGATTGAGCGCGGCGATAAAGGCGGGTTTCGATGTGGTATGTTCGCGTTATGTAGGCTACATAGATGCCGATTTGCAGACTACGCCCGAGGATTTCGAGCTGCTTATTCCTTATATAGAAAAATACCCGCTGTCGATGGGTATTCGTGCGGGGCGCAAGGACAGTGCATTCAAGCGCATGCAGTCGCGCATAGCGAACGGTTTTCGCCGTATGTTTACGCACGACGGCGTAGATGATACGGGTTGTCCGCTCAAAATACTTTGGACGGAGTATGCCAAGCGCATACCTATGTGCAACGGTATGCACCGCTTTCTGCCCGCGCTGATTCTCTTGCAGGAGGGCGGTCGCGTGCATCAGACGCCGGTGCGCCACTTCCCGCGCACGGAGGGCGTGTCGAAGTATCACCTGTGGAATCGCCTGATAGGTCCGCTCGGCGACTGCTTCGGCTACCGCTGGTTGGCAAAACGATATATCAACTACAATATAGGCGAGAGCAATCTCGACGCATAGCGCGACGGTCGTATGGAGCGTTTGGCGGTTGAGGTTGTCGGGCTGATTGCGCAAGCCCTATTCTCGGGGCGAATGATTGTGCAGTGGGTGATGTCGGAACGCGCCCGCAAGGTCGTGTCGCCCGTCATATTCTGGCAGATGAGTATGGTGGCATCGTTCCTGCTCTGCATCTACGGTTGGTTGGGCAACGATTTCGTCATTATACTCGGTCAGGCGGTCGCCTACTATATTTACATTTGGAATCTTTATGCCAAAGGCTCGTGGCAACAGATGCACGCCGTGTTGCGTGCCATATTTCTGTGCGTGCCTATGGTGGCGGGGGTGTGGTTGCTCGTGTTCCATTGGGACGCGACGATGGCGCGGCTCTTCACCGATGCAGGCATACCGATGTGGCTGTTCGTTTACGGAATTGTCGGTCAGGCGGTATTTTCGGTGCGCTTCATCTATCAGTGGCTCTATTCGAGCCGTCGGGGCGAGTCGGTGTTGCCGATTGGATTCTGGATTATAAGTTTTGCGGGGTCGTTGCTAATTATCCCTTATGCCGTCATACGAGGCAAATGGGCATATCTTCTGGGGCAGGTTACGGGGCTGATAGTCTATGCCCGCAACATAATGATTGCCCGCAACGAACGCCGCGGCTCCGCCCGTAAGGCGTAGCAGCAGGGGCGCGGACGGAGTGTGAGGCACTTCTGTTTGCAGATGGTGCTATGCACCGAATCTTTTGTGTTTAAGCATATACATATAGACGGCTGCGCAGATGATGATTGACACGAGCGAACCCGTAGGCGAGGCAAGTCCCATGGGGTAGAGCGTGTCGGGGTACATCACGGAGGCAAGCCACGAGAGCGGAATGCGGGCGCAGATGATGGAGAGGAAGTTGTGGCAGAACGAGATAATCGACAGTCCGCACGCCGTGAAGAAGCCGCTGAAACAGAAGTGGACGCCCGCCAGCATGCAGTCCCAAGCGTAGCCGCGCAGGTACTCGCTGCCGAGCAGAACGACGCGGGCATCGCTCGTGAACAGGCGCACCGCCGCCTCGGGAACGAATTGGAGGGTGATGGCGCACACGGCACCGAAGCCTGCCGAGATGAGTATGGCGTTGCGCATAGTCGCACGCGCGCGGTCGATTTTGCCGGCTCCGATGTTCTGTGCCGATACTGCCGACACGGTGGAGAGCATGGCGGAGGGGACGATGAAGAGCAGCCCGATGAACTTCTCGACGATGCCGACGGCTGCCGCGTCGTCGAGTCCGCGCTCGTTGGCGATGACCGTGATGGCGATGAAGGCGACCTGAATGAAGCCGTCCTGCAAGGCTACGGGGACGCCGATTTTCAAGATGTCGGTAAGCACCGACAGGCGCGGCGAGAAGTCGGCGCGGGTGATGCCGATTGCCGAGCGGTGGCGACGGATAGCCGTCAGTGCCACCAGCACGCTAATCATTTGAGAGATGACGGTTGCACACGCTGCACCCGAGGGACCCATGCCGAGGTGTCCGATGAGGAGGTAGTCCAAGCCGATGTTGATGGCGCAGGCGATACCCACATAGTACATCGGGCTTTTGGAGTCGCCCAGCCCGCGGAAGATGGAGGCGATGACGTTGTAGGCGACGATGAACGGAATACCCGAGAAGCAGATGGTCAGGTAGCCGGTCATGCCCGCGACAGCCTCGGCGGGGGTGTGCATGACGCTGACGATGGCCCCGCGCGAGAGGAGCAACACGGCGGCAAGGACGATGGACAGTACGGCGGAGAAGGTCGCCGTATTGCCGACGATGAGCGCGATGCGGGAGGTGTTGTCGGCACCGCTTGCCCGCGCCGTATGGACGGTAGTACCCATAGCCAGACCTATGATGACGACGGTGAGCATATACATCACCTGCGCACCGTTGGAGACTGCCGTGATGCTCGCCACATCGCAATAGCGTCCTATGAAGAAGAGGTCTGCCAATCCGTAGAGGATTTGCAGAAAATAGGCTAACATATAGGGCAGCGAGAATGTGAAGATGTTGCCCCAGATAGTACCGTGAGTCAGGTCTTTCCGTTCCATATTGTTTCGTTTTTGGCGTGCAAATGTAATGCTTCGTCGTCGGAGTGGCGCGGCTTCGGGGCGGAAAAACGACGGCGGCGGGTGAGAAATTAACATTTGTGAAGAGCCGAGGGGAAATTTGCGTTATCTTTGCGGTATGAAAGAGTTTGTCGAGCGGATAGGCGCAACATACAACATAGAGCGGGCGGACATCGAGGAGTTGCTCGGTTATACGCACGAGGAGCGTATGCCGAAGAATCACTGCGTCGTGGAGTATGGTGCGTACAACGACACGCTCTATTTTGTCGGCGATGGAATCATGCGGGCATTCAGGTCGCCGTCGGACAGGAATCTGACGCTGTGGTTTGCCTACCCGGGTGATGTGGTGGTCGATATGTTCTGCTACTACGGTCGCGGGAACTCGCCGATAGGCATCGAAACCGAAACGGAGGTCGTGGCATTTGCCATAACGCGCGAGCAGTTGGAGCGGGTGTGCGCATCGTCGTTGCGAATGGCGAATACCGTGCGCCGCATATTTGAGCGGCATGCGTTCACGTTCGAGCAGAGCGTGCTTTCGTTGTGGGATTGCGAGGACGGGCGGGCGCGTTATATGGCGGTGCTGAAAAATCACCCCGAACTGCTGCAATATGTGCCGCTGAAAAAATTGGCATCGTATCTGATGGTTACGCCGCAGTCGTTGAGCAGAATACGCGCATCGCTGAAAATGTAGGCGCAGTGCGGCGGTGCGGACGTGGCGGGTGCGGTGCAAAGTTTTGTCAATCGGCAAATAATAGATATCTTTGCACCAATTTCCGAAAATAAAATTCGATTATGGATACACTACAAGCAATAGTACTCGGCGTGGTGCAGGGACTGACCGAGTTTCTGCCCGTGTCGAGCAGTGGGCATTTGCAGATAGCGAACGCTCTGCTCGGTACGAACCTCAATCCCGACAGCAACCTTACGTTCAGTCTTACGTTGCACGCCGCCACGGTGTTGAGTACCATCGTGGTACTGTGGCGCGAGGTGTGGCGGCTCGTGTGCGGAGTGTTCTCGCGCACGTTTACGGAGGAGCAGGCGTATGTGCTGAAAATCGTCGTGTCGATGATTCCGATAGGCATCGTCGGCTTCTGCTTTATGGACTACATCGAGGCGGCATTCTCGTCGCTCGCCGTGGTCGGGGCAATGTTGTTGCTGACCGCCGCGCTGTTGGCATTTGCCTACTATGCCAAACCGCGACAGAGGGAGAGCATCTCCTATCGCGACGCATTTATAATAGGTGTGGCGCAGGCGTGTGCCGCGATGCCGGGGCTCTCGCGCTCGGGTACGACCATTGCGACGGGATTGTTGCTGGGCAATCGCAAGGAGAGCGTGGCGCAGTTCTCGTTCCTGATGGTGTTGCCGCCGATTATCGGCAATGCGCTGCTCGATTTGCTCAAAGGCGATTTCGGCGGGGGCGTGGAGGCGTTGCCGCTCGTCGCGGGCTTCGTCGCGGCATTCGTTACGGGTTGTCTGGCGTGTCGGTTTATGATTGAGATTGTAAAGCGCGGCAAGTTAATCTATTTTGCGGCGTACTGCGCCATAGTGGGTGCGGTTACGCTGGTGGCGACGCTTTTCTAAAAAAAAGTCGGAGAGATGAACGATTTGCTGAATGTGAATTTCGAGGAGGGTTACGTTGCCGTCATCGACAAACCGTTGGAGTGGACTTCGACAGATGTGGTGCGCAAAATCAAGTTCGCGCTGCACCGCTTGGGTTATCGTAAAATCAAGGTCGGACACGCGGGAACGCTCGACCCGCTGGCGACGGGCGTGTTGCTCGTCTGCATAGGGCGTGCGACGAAGCGCGTCGAGGAGTTGCAGGCGGAGCGCAAGGAGTATGTGGCGGAGGTGATGCTCGGGGCGACCACGCCGAGTTACGATTTGGAACACCCGATAGACAAGACCTATCCGACCGAGCATATCACGCGCGAGCGCGTCGAGGCGGCACTCGCTTCGCTCACGGGCGAGCGGTTGCAGGCTCCGCCGATTTACTCGGCAAAGAAAATCGAGGGTACGCGCGCCTACGAATTTGCCCGCGCGGGCGAGGAGGTCGAGTTGCGCCGAGTGCCGATAAATATCTACTCCATAGCGTTGGAGGAGTGCGAGTTGCCGCGCATACGCATTCGCGTGGCGTGCAGCAAGGGGACATATATTCGTTCGCTGGCGCAGGAGATAGGCGAGGCGTTGGAGAGCGGTGCGCATCTGACGGCATTGCGACGCACGCGCAGTGGCGATTTTACGGCAGAGGGAGCCGTAAAGTTGGAAGATTTTCTGAAAAATCTTGCCGAGTGCGAAACAAAACGATAAAAATTTCGTAAAATAATAAGTTTGTCGCCTCATCGCCGAGGCGGCAACGGCAAGGTTAAAGGGTTAATTATAAGGTTATACAGATATATGAAACTTTCACAGTACGGATTCGATTTCAACCCCGATTTGATTGCGCACTATCCTGCGGAGAATCGCGACGATGCGCGTCTGATGGTTGTACACCGCGATACGGGCGAAATCGAGCATCGGATTTTCAAGGAGATTCTGGACTATTTCGACGAGGGCGATATGTTCGTGTTCAACGACACGAAGGTCTTTCCTGCACGCCTGTACGGCAACAAGGAGAAGACGGGCGCGGAAATCGAGATATTCCTGTTGCGCGAACTCAATCGCGATTTGCGCCTGTGGGACGTGTTGGTGGACCCTGCCCGCAAAATCCGAATAGGCAACAAACTCTATTTCGGCGAGGACGACATTCTCGGTGCGGAGGTAATCGACAATACCACTTCGCGCGGACGCACATTGCGATTCCTCTACGACGGCTCGTACGACGAGTTCAAGCAGACGCTCTTCCGCTTGGGCGAAACGCCGCTGCCGCGCTGGGTACGTCAGAAGGTCGAGCCGGAAGACGCGGAGCGTTATCAGACCATATTCGCGGCGAAGGAGGGTGCGGTGGTCGCGCCTACGGCAGGTATGCACTTCTCGAAGCATCTGCTCAAACGTATGGAAATCAAGGGCGTGGACAGTACGTTCATAACGTTGCACGCAGGTTTGGGCAACTTCCGTTCGGTCGATGTCGAGGATTTGTCGAAGCACAAGGTCGATTCGGAGCAGTATTTCGTGTCGGAGGAGGCTGCCGAGCGCATCAACGGCGCAAAGGCGAGCGGTCATAAAATCGTTTCGATAGGCACGACCGTCATGCGCACGCTCGAAACCGCCGTTTCGACCCACGGTATGAGTAAGGCGCAGGACGGCTGGACGAACAAGTTCATCTTCGCACCATACGAATTTACGGTGGCGGACGCTATGGTCGCCAATTTCCAACTGCCCGAATCGACGCAACTGATGATGGTTGCGGCGTTCGGCGGCTACGATTTGGTTATGCGAGCCTACAAGGAGGCGACCGAAAAAGGCTACGGTTTCGGCTCTTACGGCGATGCGATGTTGATTCTTTGAAAAAAAATTGCTACATTTGCAAAAGAAACGTTAAAATCGCGAGTTTATGTCCAAGCATAAAATCCTTTACATCTGTCAGGAGATAACCCCTTATCTCGAAGAGAACGAGCAGTCCGGATTGTGCCGCCGTATGTCGCAGGCGATGCAGGAGTGCGGAAACGAGATAAGAACGTTTATGCCGCGCTACGGCTGTATAAACGAGCGTCGCAACCAGTTGCACGAGGTGATTCGTCTGTCGGGTATGAATCTGATTATAGACGACAACGACTATCAGCTAATCATCAAGGTGGCGTCGATTCCCGCTGCGCGCATTCAGATTTATTTCATCGACAACGACGAGTTTTTCGCCCGCAAGGCGGTGCTGACGGATGCCGACGGCAGGGCTTTCGACGACAACAACGAGCGAATGGTCTTCTTCGTGCGCGGTGTGCTGGAAACGGTGAAGAAGTTGCGCTGGACGCCCGACGTGGTACATTGCCACGGCTGGTTCTCGGCTCTCGCGCCGATTTACCTGCGCAATATGTTTGCCGACGACCCGATTTTTGCAAATACCAAAATCGTCGTGTCGCTCTACAACGACAAGTTCGCGGCTCCGCTCGGCGCGCTCGCTCCGCTGATTGAGGGTGAGGGTATGGGCGATAAAAATTTGTCTATTATCGATACTCCTTCATACGAAAACCTCTATCGCTACGTTATGAACTATGTCGATGGCGTGGTTGCCGGTTCGCCGGAGGCGGATAAGACTGTAATCGACCTCGCCAAAACAAGCGGCAAGGCGGTGTTGGAGTACCAATCTCCCGATGAGGAGGGATTTTATGAAAATTACAACCGATTCTATGAAAATTTGTTCTAATCTGCGCACGGGCGGATTTCGTGCGGCGATAGCCGGAGTGGCGGGGGCGTTGCTCCTTACGGGCTGTTCGCTGACGGAAGACTCGTCGCTCGGATACAACATAGTGCCGAATCACCAGAAGATGGTGATGCGGCATCTTACATTCAAGGGTGGCAAGGTCATCGCGTTCGATGCCGAAAACAGTACGGCGGAGCGGAGCGTCTATACCGAGCGTCCTGCCGCGAGCGGCAACTTCTTCGAAACGTCGCTCTATCGTACCGATTCGCTGATTTCGTATAATATAACCTACGGATATATGGGTGTGGAGCGGAGCGATACGTTCGGTATGCGTTCGGCTGCGTTCGCCACATCGATGATGTACGGCAACTCGTTGCCCGACACCGCCGCAGGCTTCGGATACAAGCCTATTTTCGACACAATGGCTCTGCACCTCTCAATCGAGAATTTTGCGGGCGATACGCTTGTGCCGGTAAAGTATAATGTTTACGAATTGACCAAACCGCTGTTGGGCAGCGTCATCGCGAGCGAGGATACGACGGCGTATGTGAATTGCGACCTCTCGCAGGCATACGACCCTTCGAAGCCGCTCTTTACGTTCACATTTCCCGATGGCGAAACGACGGGTCCTGCAACCACGACCATCAATCTGACGCCGACCGATATGTCGGAGACTGGTGCAACGTGGGATTTCGTGCGCCGACTGATGCTCATTCCGGAGGATAGGAGCGATTGGGACGGCTACGCCAACAAGGAGAAGGGCATCTACAAGAAAGAGGCGGAGTTTGCGAAGAAGTTCAACGGCATCTGCATAGTGCCCGACGAGGCATCGGTGCCTGCCGACAAGCGTGGCGCGATATTCGATACGAAACTCTCGGCATCGGGTCTGACATTGCAGGGGCGAAGCCGCAATCCGCAAGACCCGACGCTCGTAAAGGATACGGTCGGAATGACCTACTATTTCAACAACTCTCTCTCGGAGAGGGCTTGGTCGGCAAACAGCATTCGACACGATTACTCCGGAGCAACCGCTCCGCTGACGGGTGGCAAGTCGTTGCGCGATATTGCAATGGACGCACAACGCGGCACGACGAAAATCGACCGCTCGGAGCGCGACAAGGTGCAGTTGGGTGTTGTCGAGGGCTTGGCGGGTCCGCTGACGGAACTCTATTTTACGGACGATTTTATCGACGAGTTGCATAAGATGGCGGCGCAGACCGATGCCGACGGCAAGGGCTATTCGGTGGTCGGCATCAACCAGTGCCTGATTTGCTTCTACCTGACCAACGCCGATTACGATTGGGCGACGACGCAGAGCAACGCGGCGGCGATTACGCCATACCTCAATTCGTCGGTAAGCCGATTGGGTATGTACACCAATTTCAATTCGCTCACGGGCATCGCCGACTACGGCTACATAACCGAGAGTTCGAGCAATACGTCATTGAAATACGACGGCAATCTCAACCGAAGCCGCGCATGCTACCTTATGGATATCTCGCAGTATATGCAGAGTCTGGTGAACTATGTGCGCACGCTCACAAAGGGCGACGACGGCAAATATACCTTTAAGGAAGAGGACGAGGGCTATGTGCCGCGCACGATATACCTCGGTCCCGAGGCGACTGCGCCATACACCCTCCGCCGCTCGCTTTTGCAGGGTATGGAAGGCGGCGAGAATGCTGCGCCGATACAGGTCGAACTCACCTACACGTTGTTTAAGTAATCGACAGATGTTCGCCCAAAACGGAGCATCGCAACCGAAACCGATGAAACCTAAGTGTGTCGCTTAGGTTTCGTTGTGTCTTATGCGGGTTGCGTGCCGCGCAGGCAACGAAACGGATAAAAAAGGATATAAAGAAAGATATGCAGGAAAATTTAGTAATAGTCGAGTCTCCCGCCAAAGCGAAGACCATCGAAAAGTTTCTCGGAAAGGATTTTGTGGTAAAGTCGAGTTTCGGACACATACGCGACCTTTCGAAAAAGGAACTCGGTATCGACATTGCTGCCGGATTCAAGCCGACATACGAAATACCGACCGACAAGAAGAAAGTGGTGGACGAACTGTCGCGCCTCTCGAAGCAGGTGAAGACCGTATGGCTCGCAAGCGATGAGGACCGCGAGGGAGAGGCTATCGCTTGGCACTTGGCAGAGGTGCTCGGCTTGCCCGTCGACCAAACCAAACGAATCGTATTTCACGAAATCACCAAAAACGCCATACTCCACGCCATAGAAACCCCGCGCACGGTCGATATGAATCTGGTCAATGCGCAGCAGGCGCGACGCGTGCTCGACCGCTTGGTGGGCTTCGAGTTGTCGCCGATACTCTGGAAGAAGGTGCGCCCCGCACTCTCGGCAGGTCGTGTGCAGAGTGTGGCAGTGAGGTTGATTGTCGAGCGCGGGCGCGAAATCATCAACTTCAAGAGCGTGTCGTCGTACCGCGTCGTGGCGCAGTTCTATGCACCCGATGACGAGGCGAAGATACTTTTCAAGGCGGAGTATTCGCAGAAATTCGCCACGCGCGAGGAGGCGGAGGCTATGTTGGAGCGTTGCAAAACGGCTACATTTGCAGTCGAGAAGACCGAGCAGAAGCCCGTCAAGCGTTACCCTGCACCGCCGTTCACCACCTCGACACTGCAACAGGAGGCGGGTCGCAAGTTCGGTATGTCGGTGTCGCAGACGATGTCCGTCGCACAGAAGCTCTACGAGCAGGGTCTTATTACCTATATGCGTACCGACTCGGTGAACCTCTCGTCGCTCGCCATCGCCAAGTGCAAGGAGGAGATTACCGCGCTTTTCGGCGAAAAATACTCGTCGGCACACAACTACACCACCAAGAGCAAGGGCGCACAAGAGGCGCACGAGGCTATCCGTCCGTCGTATATCGACCGTCGCACCATCGAGGGTACGGCAGTCGAGAAACGCCTCTACGAACTCATCTGGAAGCGTACCGTCGCATCGCAGATGGTACCTGCCGACATCGACCGCACCGTCATCACGATAAATATGTCGGGCAGCACCGACCACTTCACCGCATCGGGCGAAACGTTGCGTTTCGACGGTTTCCTGCGCCTCTACTCCGAGTCGAACGAGGAGGAGCAAGGCAGCGAGCAGAACGAAACCGCCGTACTGCCGGCACTTGCCGCGGGGCAACAACTCGACTATACGACCATCACGGCAACCGAGCGTTTTTCGGCTCCGCCGATGCGCTACAACGAGGCGTCGTTGGTCAAGCGTTTGGAGGAGTTGGGCATAGGCCGTCCTTCGACCTACGCGCCGACCATCTCGACCATCATCACGCGCGGTTATGTCGATAAGACCAACCGCCCTGCGCAGAAACGCAACTATACGCAACTGACCCTGCGTGGCGACAACATCACCGACAAGATGATGAGCGAGAATTATGGTGCGGAGAAGAATCGCCTGTCGCCGACCGACATCGGTATGGTCGTGAACGACTATTTGGAGGCGCAGTTTGCGTCGATTATGGACTACAACTTCACCGCCAATGTCGAGAAGGAGTTCGACCGCATAGCCGACGGCAAACTCAAATGGAACAAGATGATTACCGACTTCTACACGCCGTTTCACGCGCTGGTCGATAAGGCAATCGAAACGCAACCCGCCAAGAGTGGTCAGGCGCGAGTGCTGGGCATCGACCCGAAGAGCGGTTGCGAGGTCAAGGCGCGTATAGGTCGCTACGGTCCGATGGTCGAAATCGATGGCAAAACCGAAGGCGAGAAACCGCGCTACGCTTCGCTCAAACGCGGTCAGCTGATTGAGTCGATTACGCTCGACGAGGCGTTGGAACTCTTTGCGTTGCCGCGCACGGTCGGACAGCTCGACGGCGAAGATGTCGTCATCGGCATCGGTCGGTTCGGCGCGTATGTCCGTGTGGGCAAGATGTTCGCTTCGCTGGGCAAGGGCGACGACCCTTATACGGTGTCGTATGACCGCGCCGTGGAACTCATCAAGGCACAGAAGGCGCAGAAGGAGATGGCTTCGACGCCGCTCAAAACCTTCGACGAGGATAAGGATTTGGTGGTCAAGAATGGTCGCTATGGCGCATATATCGCCTACAAGGGCAAGAACTACCGCCTGCCGAAGGGTGTCAAACCGCAGGAACTGACCTACGAGGAGTGCAAGAAAATTATTTCAACAAGTAAAAAATAGATGATTATGAAACGTATTTTTGCGATTGCGTTGCTTGCGCTCGCTCTGTCGGGACAGGCATTCGCGCAGGAGGAGAAACCCGCACAGGCGGAGGGTTACAAATTCACGGACGTGAAGGTCATCACCAAGACCTCGCCCGTCAAGAATCAGTTCCGTAGCGGAACGTGCTGGTGTTTCTCGACGCTCGCGTTCATCGAGGACGAGATTATGCGTGCGGGTGGCGAGCAGATTGACCTTGCCGAGATGTGGATTGTGCGCAACATCTACTTCGAGAAGGCTGTAAAGTATGTGCGTCTGCACGGCGCGCTCAACTTTGCCGTCGGCGGAGCGGCTCACGATGTGATTCACGGCATCGAGCAGTACGGCATCGTACCCGAGGAGGTCTATCC
>JBNMLI010000016.1:0-13921 GCA_050874765.1 Alistipes sp. | reverse complement strand
GTGTCAATACCACATTGCAGGCAACGGGCGAACCGCCCACCTGTACAGCCTTGACGTAGCACTGCTCGGCAGGTGTCGAATACGGGTCATCGCCCGCATCTATGCCTTTGCATGCAACTTTCAACGCCTTGGAACGCACTTCGCCCGTCTTGTCCTCCACTGCGACCCAAATCGAGCCGCTCGAAGTCTTTGCCGATGCCTTTATGGCGACTTTGCCTGCGTAGCCGTCTGCGGTCTTTGCCCAATCGACAATCTCCGCTTACCAGCCCTCTGGTGCCGAGGTTACGCTTGCCGTCAGGTCGGCTGCATCTTTGCCCGTGGCAGTGAGTGCCACCTCGCCGCGCTCGCTGCCTTCGAGCGAGAGCAACTCCTCGGGTGCGAACGCCACGTTAATTTCCTTCGGCGTGTAGTCGCCTCCGCCTCCCGTGTTGCCTGTCGAATCCTTGCCGCAGGCTGCACCCGCAAGCAGGGCAGCCGTTGCAACAAGTACTCTGATAATGTTTCTATTCATTTTCGGTTATCTGTTTTTTTAGAATTTGTCGGATTTTCTGTTATATTTCCTGCTTTACGGTGTACTCGATTACGATGCTCGTTACCTTGCCCGTCTTGCTCGAATGCTTGCTTACGTTGAAGTATTTGATGCCGTTGTCCGCCGTAAATGTCTTCGTCGTGGTGCCGGTCGAGTTGGTACCGCTCGTCGATGTAATCGCCGTTGTGTTGGTGTTGAGTCGGTAACCGTCGCTACTGCTCGACCCCTTTACGGTGAGTTTGGTGATGTAGTCGCCAATCGCCTTGGTGTTGCGGATATATGCCGACGATGACGAACTCGAAAACCAGAAATATGTTCCCGTGCTTAAACTTGTCGTCAGCCCGTACTCGCTCACTGCGTCCATCTCTACCGCATTGCCCTCCTCATCGGTTACTGCGGCAGCCAAGCCGTCGGCGGTGTTGGTGATTGTCAGTACCCGATTTACGAGAATCGTCGCCGTAGCCTTGTCGCCCTTCGCTGCGTCGAATGTGAGCGTGATAGGCGTAATCTCGTTCTCCTTGACAGCCATACCCGCCGTCGCACGCTCGGCAAACAGCACCTTCGAACCGCTCTTGGTCTCGATGGTAACCGTCAGCGAACTTATCTCTGCGGGCAACGCTCCGAGCCATACGCCCTCGCCCGCTGCGGTGGTCTGCAAATCGGCAATCGTGATGTTCTTCGCCGAGTAGTCGGCTACGAGCGTATTGGTCGTCGAGGAGTCGTTCAGATTGTCGAACACGCCTTTCACCTCTATAATAGAGTATGGGTCGGCAGTCTCGGCATCGACCGCGATGTCGGTCTTAACGCCCAAGTTCTCGCCTGCCAACTTGGCACCCTCCTGCGCTGCTACGGTAACCGTCTTCACCTCCTGCTCGGCAAGCGAAGCACCGATGCCCGCAAAGTGAATGCGCAGAAAACCCGCCTTACGGATAAACTTCGCCTCGACCTCCATAGGCTTGCTCCATGTTCCCGTATATGGCAACGATACGGGCTTGCCTACCAGCACATCTGCCGCACCGTCGAACGAGGTGAGCGTCGGTGTCTGCGTTGCTGCCACATTGAGCGGAGCGAATACTCCGTCGTTTACATAGTTGCCGTTCTGTCGGCACGGATATATAAAGAATATGGTGTTGTCCTTTGTCGATGATGCACCATAGACCGAAAACTCGAACGATGCTTTGCCGTCTGCCAGCACAACAGGGTTGCTCGTCAGACTCCACGACGATTTCTCGGTGTTGTAGTACGGCATCGCCACACGGTCGCCATCGACCCACTGTGCCTTTTTGCCCGTTGCGTCCAACTCGGTACGCGCTATCGCCACATCGGCATCGGCAACAAACTTGATGGTCGCCTTGTTGCCCTCAATCGCGCTCTCGCCCTCTGCCTTGTCGCAGGCCGCCAAACCTGCCAATGCCAATATCGTTATAGATAAAAGTGTAAAAATTCTCTTCATACTCTTCTCGTTTTGCGTTTGACTATAAATTCCATTCCGAGCCTGTCGATATTTCGCCACCGGCTTCGCCCGTGTTCACTCCGTCCCACGGATTCGACGCTCCGAATCCCGCAATTACTGCGACTCTGCAAACCCTTAATTCGGGTGTCGCATACTTTTTGCCTTTTTTGTCCATAATATAATGTTGTTTGATTGTTTGTTTTTTATGGGAATACGTCTGTACACGACTATGCACAGCAACACATCTGCGAATGGAAGTACAGATGTGCGATGGCGTACATTGCTGCGCAGTTGCCCTGTGCGCAACCGACCGATGCGTGCGACAGATTCGACTCTTCCGCACTATCGATACACAATCCCTGCTGCAAGGCAGAATATGCCTTGTGCGCATCTTTAAGGCTGTTTGGAATTGTTTGTATCATTGTCGTTTGTACGCTTTTGTCTATTCAAAAAGTGGGTTTTCACCTCATCTTCTCCGCAAAGTTATGAATTTTTACCCGTAAAATATCCTCTTGCAAAGAAATTTTTTTCAATTTTTTATTTTCCTATATCGTTTATTATAAGCACTCTGCCCGCTGTTTCGTTTCCTTTGCAAACCTGAATGGCGGTATTCGCTTACGATTCGTAACCGAATCGATGGCAAAATCGACCGAATAGTGATATTTTTCAGCCGTTTTGCGGTAGCCGTTGCCGAGTGCGCCGCTTCGCCGACCCCGAACCTCCGATGCGCAACCGTCGCCCGGCGGACAAGCCCTCGACCGATGGTCGTATGTTGTCGAAAAAATCCGCCCGTAAAACTATACAGCCACCGAAAAAATACCTATCTTTGCATATATGAAACACACCCCCTCTGTTTTCGTTACAATAGCCATATCGTTAATCGGCATACTCCTTTCGGCATGCAAAGGGTGCCCCGTATGCGGATACGATGCCACAATCGACTCGCTGCAAAGCGTGTGCGACCACTTTATTGCCGTGCGCAGAAGCGATTCGTTGCGTATGGCTGCCGAGCAATATGTGCGCACCGCCGAGCCGAACGGGCGCGACTACTTCCGCGCGTGCCGCTATTGGATAAATGCCGATTTCATCGACGGCCGATACGACGCGGTGATGCACAATATCTCCGAAATGGAGCAGAAGAGCGGTTTTGCCGCCAACCCCGACATTGTCTGCGACTACCGCTATACCTACGCGCGCGCACTGCAATACGCCCGCCGCTACGACGAGGCGGTCGAGGCTTTCGGGCGATGCTTCGAGTGCCGCTCCGATGTCGATTCGTTGCAACACAATATCCGTATGACCTGCATCGAGGCTCTGTTGCAGATGATGAACACCTATCAGTCGTGGGGCAAGCCCGACGAGTGTGCCGCTGCACTGCACGACATTGCGACCGACGCACCCGAGCCGCTGCGCGATTCGTGCCGTCGCGATGTGTTGTCGATACTCGCCTACGCCGTTTCGCGCACCGACAATACCGCCGAGGCGGAGCGGATTATGGACAAGGCTCTGCACCTGCCGCTCTACCGCCCCACGCCTATGCGCCTCTTCCGCGACTACGCTTTCGCTGCCGCCATATCCTATCCCGACATCGACCGCCAACCGCTGGTCGAGATGTGGTGTCGGAAGGCTCTCGATGCCGTGGCCGCCGAGAACATAACCACCGGTGAGCAGTGGGTTACGACCATACTCGGCGGCATCTACAAGCGCACGGGTGCAATGGACAAGGCGGTCGAACTCTACGAACGCAGTATCGACAAAGCGTCCAAAATGGGCGACCTCGCGGGCGAGGCAAATGCCTGCAACGCACTCGCCGAACTCTTCCTCTATTGGCACCTGAACGGGCAGGCAAACGAATATGCCGACCGCTCGCTCGCGCTGAACCGCCGTTCGCACGACGATAATCCGTCGCTTGCGGGTGCTGCCTATCTGGTGAAGGGACGCGTGATGCGGGCAATGGAGCGTCCCGATTCGGCGCTGATTTTCTGGGAACGGGCGGAGCGGTGCTATGCCGACTACCCTTACAGCAGCGGTATGGCGGCGGTCGATAGCGAGGTCGGCGGACTGCTCATACAATACGGCGGCGACTCGTTGCAGCGCGGTGTGCGTCGTCTGCGGCGTGTGGTTTCGCGCATCGACACGCCGAGCCGCAACCTTGCGTCGGCATGCTTTATGCTCGCCAAAGGACTTATTAAGCAGGGTCGCACGGCCGAGGGCGAACAGATGCTCGACCGTATGTACGATATTCTCCACTCGGCACCGCGCCCGATTTACCTCGACGACGATGCCTACCGCTATGCACTCGAATACTATCTTGCGCGTGGCGACATCGCCCAAATCCGTCGCTATGCCGCGGCGCGTCTGGCAGAATCCGACTTCCGTTTCAACGAAAATATCTCGCGCTCGGTTACCGAGGCGATGGTCGCCTACCAAACCGAGAAGAAGGAACAACAGTTGCAGTTGGCTACGATGGAACTTGCCCACCACCGCCTGCAAATTCAATACTTCATATTGCTATCGGTCTTCCTTTTGTTGTCGCTTGTCGTGAGCGTGGCTCTCTTCGTTTCGCGTCGCCGTCGCTTCAAGGCACGCCAGCAGGAGTTGCAACAGCAGATTGCCGATATGATTGCGGGTCTGCAAACCTCCAATGCCCTGCGCCACGAGGCGGAGCGGCGTGTCGATGAACTCTTTGCCGACGAGCGCGGACGCAAGTATGTAGCCTCGGTCGCCCCTGCCACTCTGCGCGACAGCGGCGAGGCGCGTTTCCGCGAATACTTCGAACGACTCTATCCCGATTTCCTCACCACGCTCCACACCGCCGCACCGCAGATTTCGCGTCGCGAAGAGGTTATGTGTATGCTGATGTTGCTCGGTCAGAACACCGCGCAGATTGCCGAAACGCTGTGCGTCAGCAAGAGCAGTGTGAACATTATGCGCTACCGCGTGCGCAAGAAGTTGCAACTCGACAACGACCGTTCGCTCGACGAAGCCATCGCGCAGATGCGCGGTCGCCGTCGCCGAGAAAAGTGATTAGTGGATAGTGAGTAATAAAACTAATCGTCATGCCACATTTGCGCAAGCAAATGAGTTGGCATCTACCATTGTTTAGTGAGTAGTTGATAGTGGTTAGTGGATAGTGCTTTCCGCGCCATCATAGAACTCCTAGTCCTCCTAGTTCTCCTATAAAAACTTTGCGGGCGGCGAATAGCCACCGCAAATCAAACAAAAAAGTCATTGCGAGGCGCGACACGCGCCGTGGCAATCTACCATTGTGTCGGTCGTGGGTATGACGGGCTTCTTCTCACGTGCGGCTTTTATCTATGAGGTCTGGGAGAACTATGAGTTCTAGGATAGGCAGGAAGGTTTTTAGTCGTCAGTCCTAGTTCTCGTAGTTCTCCTAGAACTCCTAAAACTAGCCACTAACCACTACCCACTAAAAAGGGAACAGTCAAAACGACCGTCCCCTATTTTATTACTCGGCACCCTGCCCGCTACAACGTAATCGCCTTGCGGAATGCGGGAATGGTGTCGTCGAGCGACATACCCTTGCGATAGATGCCTGCCGTGCCGCCGACAAATACGTTCGCGCCCATACCCGCCATAAGTGCGGCACGCTCGCAACTTACACTGCCATCGACGCTAATCAGACACTTCGCCGCGCCATGCTCGTCGAGCCACTTGCGCACGAGGGCGACCTTGTCCAAAATGCCGTCAATCAACTTTGCACCCGCAAACCCCGGACGAACGAGCATCACCGTTACCATGTCGGAGTATGCCAAGTGCGGAGCGAGTGCCTCCACGTCGGTTTCGGGATTGATTACCACACCGAACGATGCACCCTTCGAGTGAACATCGGCTGCCAGCGCGCTCAAATCGCGACCCAACTCGACGTGCGTCGAAATGGTGTCGCCCGCCTTGATGTCGATTTTTGAGGCGATGAGTTCGGGCGACTCGGTCATCAGGTGTATGTCGAGCGGCATCGTCGTTACGCGGTGCATCGCATTTGCAAAGTCGGGACCGAACGTGAGGTTCGGTACGAAGTGCGCGTCCATAATATCGACATGCAGCCAATCGACGCCGTTGCGCTCCAAAGTTTTTATGTCGCGTTCCAAATTCATCAAATCGGAACACATCACCGATACGGAGATTTTGTTTGCCATAATTTTTGCGGATTTTTTTATTTGTACCGCAAAGATATGCTTTTTGGAGAAAATTTCCTACCTTTGTAGTGATTTATGCTTTCCCGCCATAAAAAAAGGAAAGAAAAAGAAACGAAAGGAAAATTGTAAACAACCAAAACACATACAAAACAGTTATGAAAAGAAACTTATTACTTTCGATTTGTTTGCTTTTTGCAGTTGCCGCAATGGCTCAACCGCAGGTAATTGCCCACCGCGGCTTCCACGCGACCGACGGTTCTTGCAGAAACTCAATCGCTTCGCTTAAAAAGGCGCAGAAACTCGGCATCTTCGGCTCGGAGTGCGACGTGAACCTCACCAAAGACGGCGAAGTGCTTGTGGCTCACGGCGGTATGCACCCCGACCGCACAATCTACAAAGATAAAGACCTCGAACGAGTTGATATTCAGAAGAGTACCAAAGCAAAAGTGCAGGCAATAAAGTTGGAAAACGGCGAAACTATGCCGACGCTCGACGAGTATCTCGCTCAGGCAAAGAAAGATAAGAAGACCAAACTGATTATCGAGGTCAAGAAGCACGCAACCCCTGCGCGCGAAACCGAGATTGTCGAGAAGACGGTTGCCAAAGTTGCCGAGTATGGTCTTGAAAATCAGGTAGAATACATCGCTTTCCGCCCATTCGTGTGCGAGGAGTTGAAGCGTTTGGCTCCCGAGGGAACCAAAATCGCCTACCTCAATGGCGACTACACTCCCGAATATGTTGCAGGTATGGGACTTACGGGCATCGACTACAAGTTCACCGTGCTGAAAAAGCACCCGAAGTGGATTAAGCAGGCGCACAAACTCGGTCTGACCGTCAATGTTTGGACAGTCGATGACGAGGAGGATTTGCGTTGGGTCATAGAGCAGGGCGTCGATTACATCACGACCGATAACCCTGTGCTTGCCAAGAAGTTGATAAAGGAGATGTGCAAATAGCACACCGCACCGAAAGAGTGGTCGGGAGTGTCCGCCACTCTTTCGTTTTTATAGTATAAACATCTGCGACAGAGTCTTTTATGGTGGCTTTGCCGCACAACCGAACCGCGCATGGAGTATATCTATACGTTTATGTTGGTGGTGATGGTCGTTCTCGCCGTTACGGGTTTGTTCATCGGCGTGATGAACGATGCCGCCAATTTCCTTAATTCGGCAATAGCCTCGCGTGCCGCATCGATACGCGTCATTATGGCTGTCGCTTCTGTCGGTATCGTTATCGGCGCAGCGACATCGAGCGGTATGATGGAGGTCGCACGCAGCGGTATGTTCGACCCTGCGAACTTTTCGTTCCGCGAGGTGATGATTCTCTACCTCTCGGTGATGCTTGCCAACATAATACTGCTCGACATCTACAACACGATGGGCTTGCCTACATCGACCACTGTCGCGCTGGTATTCTGCTTGTTAGGCTCGGCTCTGGCGACATCTATCGCCGTGATTACCGCCGATGAGGCGATTTCGCTCACTCAAATCGGCAACTACATAAACTCGACCCGCGCAATGGCTATCGTGGCGGGCATACTGCTCTCGGTGATTCTCGCCTTCTCGTGCGGCTCGTTCGTGATGTATGTTTCGCGTATCATCTTCTCGTTCCGCTATGTGAAGGTATTTCGCCGATTGGGCCCGCTGTGGTGCGGTGCTTCGTTCACGTCGATTGTCTATTTTGCTCTGTTCAAGGGTCTTAAAGGCGTGCTTGCCGACAGTGTGGCAATCATCTACATAGACAATCACCTGCTGCTGTCGCTGTTCGTCTGCTGGATTGTGTGCAGTCTGCTATTGTATTTCCTCAGTATGTTCCGCGTGAACATACTCAAACTCAATATCTTGGCAGGTACATTCGCGCTGGCTCTCGCCTTTGCGGGCAACGACCTCGTGAACTTCGTCGGTGTGCCGGTGGCGGGTTACGACTCGTATATGCTTGCACGCGAACACGGTACGGATATGATGATGGGCGCACTTGCGTCGGACGCTTCGGCGAATATGGGACTGCTGCTCATAGCGGGTATGATAATGATTGTTACGCTGTGGACATCGAAACGCGCCCTGTCGGTCAGTCAGACCGAGATTTCGCTCTCGTCGCAGGAGGAGTCGGACGGTCGGTTCGCCTCGACACCCGCGTCGCGCGGAGTGGTGCGTATGGCGATGAATGTCAATTCGGTACTTGCCCGCGTAACGCCGCAGTGCGTGATTGATTTCATACGCAGTCGGTTCGAGAAACTGCCCGAGTCGGAGCGCAGCGAGGGGTCGTACGACCTGATTCGCGCGACGGTCAATCTGACGACATCGGCGATACTGATTTCGATTGCAACGTCGCTCAAACTGCCTCTTTCGACAACCTACGTCTGCTTTATGGTGTCGATGGGTTCGTCGCTTGCCGACAAGGCGTGGGGGCGCGAGAGTGCGGTCTATCGTATCTCGGGCGTGCTGACTGTGGTGTCGGGTTGGTTCGTTACGGGCTTCGGCGCGTTCCTCATAGCGTTCTGCGTGGCATTGGCATTGATGTATGGCGGCAATGCGGCGATTATAGGCGTGTCGTTGCTCTGCGGTTGGATTCTGGTGCGCAGCAACATAAAGAAAAACAAGGCGGCAGCGACGAACGAATCCGACGCGAAAAGCCCCGAAGGTGTGGCAAGCAGTGCCGACGGCATCATAAGGCAGAGCGTCGCGGAGGTGTCGGAGGCTATGCGCATAGCGACCAAAATTTACGACCGCACGATGATTGCCGTATTCAAGGAGAACCGCAAGGTGTTGCGCGAGGTGATGCAACAGTCGGACGAACTCTACGAAACGGCGAAGGAGCGCAAAAAGAATATAATGTCGGTGCTGTCGAATCTCAAAGACAACGAGATTTCGGCGGCGTACTACTATGCGCAGACGGTCGATTACATCACCGAGATTGCCCGCTCGTTGCGCAACATCACGCACCCTTGTTTCGAGCATATCGACAACAATCACGAGGGTATGAACAAGGAGCAGATTGAGGATTTGATGCGCATAAACGATGATGTGGAGGTGATTTTTGCCCGCGTTAATGTGATTCTGCAACGCAACGACTTCACGGAGGCTCATATGGTTGCCGAGTTGCGCGACGCACTGTTCGAGAGCATCTCGGAGTCGATGACGCGCCAGTTGCGCAGTATCAAGCACAAGGAGACCTCGACCAAAGCAAGTATGCTCTACATCACCATTCTGAACGAAACCAAGACGATGGTGTTGCATACGCGCAACCTCATAAAGTCGCAACGCTACTTCGTGCAACACAAATAGAAAATGAAACTCAAATACGGACTCGATGACCGTCCCGCATTCGGGGCGATGTTGCTCTACGGCTTGCAGTGGCTGATGATTGCCATTCCCGTGGTGCTGACAAGTACGTTTGTCGCCCCCGAGGGCGAAACGGTATGCTTCACGCAGAAGATGTTTGCCGTGCTGGGCATTACGATGATTGTGCAGGTGCTGTGGGGGCATCGGTTGCCACTCATAGCAGGTCCTGCGGCGGTGTTGCTGATGGGAGTAATATCGGCTTCGGCGCAGGGATTCGGCTCGGACGCAATCTATCCGTCGGTTATGTTGGGCGGCGTGCTGGTCGCACTGATTGCCGCAAGCGGTCTGCTCGCGCGTCTGCAACGGATATTCACTCCGCGCGTGGTGGTGTCGATTCTCTTTCTGATTGCCTTCACCATAGCAAAACCGATTGTCGGTATGCTATTCGCGGACAGCGAACACCAACTCTTCGCTCTGGTATTTGCCATAGTGGGCGTGGCGTTGATGGCGGTTGCCAACAATCTGCTCACGGGCGTATGGAAGAGTTCTGTGGTGATTGTGGCGATGATAGTCGGCTCGCTCATCTACTACTGCGCGACTGGTTTCCCCGAGCAGTTCGCCACGGACAGCGCGGAGGCGCGGCTGATTAACTCGCCCGTAAGGTTCGACGCGGGAGTGGTTGTGGCGTTCGTGTTTTGCTACATAGCACTGTTCATCAACGAAATAGGCTCGGTACAGTCGCTCGGCGAGATGGTCGGGGCGGGCGATATGGCTCGCCGCAACAAGCGCGGATTGGCGGTAACGGGCATTATGAACGTCGTGGCTGGTGCGTGCGGTGTGTTGGGTCCGGTCGATTACTCGCTCTCGCCGGGGGTGATTGCCTCGACTTCGTGCGCTTCGCGCTATACGTTGCTCCCTGCGGCGGTGGCGATGGTGCTGCTGGCAATGTTCCCGCAGGGTGTGGCGGTGTTGCTCACGATACCGCAACCCGTGATGGGTATGGTGCTCTTCTATCTTATGGGAACGCAGATTGCCGCGGGTCTGAATATGACGACTGCCACGCACGCGGTCGGCTCGTTCCGCGACGGTATGATTCTCGGCATTCCGATTATGCTCACCGTCGTTATGTCGTTCGCCCCTGCGCAAGCGGTGGCTGCCATACCGGCACTCGTGCGTCCGATTGTAGGCAACGGCTTCGTGATGGGCATAATAGTAATTATGCTGTTGGAGCATTGGCTGCTGCGGCGCGAGGCGCGATAGGGCAGAGTGGCTCGGAGTCTTTTTGGGCGGTAGCGAATTGTCGGAACCGCCGTTAGGTGTACAATTTGCGAAAAATTGTATATATTTGTAGTGTTAAGTTCTCCGTTTTGGCGTGGAGAAGAGTAAAAACAAGCAGATGGAAACAACTGAATTTGATGATATAAGGGCGTTTTACGACGATGAAATTCCCGCGGCGATGCAGCGCATTGCCGATGACCCGATGTTGGAACCTGCGGCAAAATTCGCTTTCCCGAATATAGACATAGAACTTGTCCGTTCCACAATCAGGTCGTGTCGCACGACGCACGACATACAGAGTCGCATTCTCTATCACGCGATAAAGCAAATTATCGACAAGACCATAACTTCGTTCACATACTCGGGCTTGGAAAATGTGTCGCGCGAGCACGGGCAACTCTTCCTGTCGAACCACCGCGACATCTCGCTCGATGCGTTTCTGTTGCAGTATATGCTCTTCACGCACTCGCTGCCGACGACAGATATCGCGCTGGGCGACAATCTGTTGCGTCCGCAAATAGTTGCCGACATTTGTCGAGCGAACAATATGGTCAAGATTATCCGCAAGGACGATGTTTCGCCACGCGAGTTTCTCGAAAATTCGCGCCACCTGACCGAATATATCCGCCTGCGCATAGAGGGCGGACGTTCGATGTGGATTGCCCAACGCAACGGACGCACGAAGGACGGACGCGATGCGACCGACCAAGGTGTGTTGAAAATGCTCGGAATGAGCGGTAAGGGCGACTTTGCAGCCGATTTCGGCGAGTTGCACATCACGCCCGTATCGGTGTCGTACCAATACGAGCCGTGCGATGTGCGCAAGGCGTTGGAACTCGCGGCGCGTGCCACGGGCGAGCCTTATCGCAAACAGCCGAACGAGGATTTCGAGAGCATCATGTGCGGCATAACCTCGCAGAAGGGCAATGTCAATGTGGCGGTGTGCCGACCGCTCGGTCAGCAGGAGTTGGCGGCGATGGGCGAGCTGCCGAAGGCGGAGGCGTACAAGGCACTTGTCGAGGCTATCGACCGTCGCATAGTCGAGGCGTATATGTTGCACGATACCAACTATATAGCACACGATATTCTGCACGGCGACAACCGTTTTGCCGACCGCTACACGGCGGAGCAGGCTGCGGCATTCCGCGACAGATTGGCAGAGGCGGAGCAACGCTTCGGCGAACAGAAGGAGGTTGCTCGCGAAATATATCTGGGCATCTACGCCAATCCGATTGACGCAAAAGCCGAGCGCGAGAAATAGGGCGCACCACCGACGGCGCGATACAAGAAAATAGGCAAGAAAAATGCCCGACCTTTTGCGAGGTCGGGCATTGTCGTTTTAGGTAGGTTGGGGTTACATTCTTATGGTGATGTCGTCGATGCAGAAGTAGGCGGGGTTGTTGAGCGCACGCGCCCCGAGGAACTCGTCTACATCGGAACTATCCATCGAAAAACGCAACTTGGTAACGCTGCCGAGTGCCGAGAGGTCGATTTTCGTCCACTCCTTGACGATGCCCTTCGCGTCGGCTGTGCGGAAGTCGGCGAGGTAGAACTCGACGGTGCCGCTCTCGGTGCCGTCGGCACGGACGCCCGTAATCATCAGTTTGCACCACGACTTGCGGGCGTAGGAGAACTGCTCGTTGAGTGCGCCGTCGGCTCCCTCCATGTCGAGTACCGCCCATGTGGTGTTGTTCACCCACAGATGGTCGAAGACGTGTTCGTCGGACGACTTTTCAAATTGCACCTGCGCATTGGTGAGGCTCATACCGCCGCTGGTGGATTCGTAGCATACGGCAAAGTATTCGGAGCCGTTGTGTCCGCCCTTGCCCGTCGCAGCATCGGAGTAATAGACGCTCGAATGGTTCATCACACCCTCGGTGAGCATATCGTTGTAGTTCGACCCCCAGAAACCTCCGCCGACGCGGTGGTAAGGGTAGAGGTCGGGCTGGTATGCGCCGTAGTTGAGCGATACGACAAGCCCCGTAGCGGCGTGCTTGTAGGGTTGGTAGCCGTTGGTAACCTTGCCGTCGATGTTGTTGCCGAATGCCGAATCGGCGAGGAACTTCGACTGACCGCTCGATACGATGTCCTCGAAATCAACCGTCGCGAGGGTGTAGGTCTGTTGCGTCGCGGTGATGGCAAGGCGTTTGGTGTAGCGTTTGCCCGCCTTGAAGGCAGCATTGACGGCGAACGACTGCTCGCCTGCGTCGGTGGCAACCTTAACCGCAGCATCGGTAAGCGTGGCAGGGGCGGTAATCATATATGCCTTGAACGATGCGCCCGCAGCGAGGGTGAAGCCCTCGGTGCCGCAGTTGAGGCAGATGTTCGGGACAGATGTCGTCCACTCTACCGCGTCGGTTTCGGCATCGATTTGGTAGCCGCCCGCAATGGCGGTTGTGCCACCGTCGAGCGTGATGGTCTTGACGGTCAGCGGGCTGTCGGTCGTATTGACGACGGTATATTCGAGCAGTGCGAACAGGTGTGCGAAGTTGAGTTCGACCTTGTCCGCAAATTCGCTCTTGTCAGCCGTGTCGTCGGGCTTGGTGAAGGTCGCTTTGCCCCAAAGCATATCGTAGGCGGCGATGTGCGAAGCGTCGTCGGCTGCCGACTGGGTCTGCTCCTCTGCCAAGCGGAACGGGAATTTGCCGTCCCAGTTGGTGTAGTTGGTGAACGCCTTCGCCTCGTTGTAGGGGTAGTAGGCATAGAATGTGCGCGTGGCGGGGTCGTCGGTCTTGGCTACTTTCCACTGCCAGCCGTCGTAGTTGGTGTAGGTGCTGCTGGTCTGCGCTTCGGGTGCTGTGGCAAGCAGTGCGGAGGCATCGCCGTCGGCGGACACTATGAGCGGGAAGTTGAGCAACTCCTTGCGCGAATACATCTTCGAGCCTTTGCTCGACAGTTTCCAATAGGCGGCGTAGATGCCCGGAGCGAAGACGCCAACCTTGTCGTCCTGCGACCATACGACCTTCTGCCCGTCGACGATGGCGGTGCGGCTCGCTTGCGGAGCGCATACGCCGACCAATTCGGTGCGGAGCGGAAGAAATGCGGAAGAGGTGTCATCGGTTGCGATGGTTGCGTTGTCGGTAATGTCGTTGTTGCAACCTGCGAGCAACGTTGCCGCTGCGACAACGGTTGCCAAAAGTCTGAATGTCTTGTTCATCTTGCTCTCCTCCCGATTAAAATTCGCCATCATTTTCCCACGACGGCACGTTGCCGTCAGCCGAGG
>JBNMLI010000015.1:0-14640 GCA_050874765.1 Alistipes sp. | reverse complement strand
TTGAAATAGTAGCGGCGTGCCTCGCAATCCCAATCGCCGTCGTAGCAGTCGAGTGCGCCGAACTTACCGAAGGCATCGGCACTGAACAGCACATGCTCCGTCTGCTCGTAGGCGAGCATCACCTCGGGCCAATGCACCATAGGGGCAGTGATGAACTGCAAGGTGCGGCTGCCAAGCGGGAGCGTGTCGCCGTCCTTGACTGTCAGGCGTTTGCACTCGGGCAGAGCTTCGAAAAATTGGTCAATCATGGCAAAGGTCTTGGCGTTGCCGACGATGGTGATGTCGGGAAAACGCTCGATGAGCCGTTGCAGGCTTGCCGCGTGGTCGGGTTCCATATGCGATACGACCACATAGCAGGGACGACGGTTGCCGAGTTCGGTGGCAAGGGTGGCAAGCCACTCGTCGGTGCAACGCGCGTCGATGGTATCCATTACGGTCGGCTTATCGTCGAGAATCAGGTAGGAGTTGTACGATACTCCCTCGGGTACGACATACTGTCCTTCGAACAGGTCGAGCGACTTGTCGTCGGCTCCCGTGTAGCGTATGTACTCCGAAATGTCGTGTTTCATAACTCTATTTTATATATAAGGTTGTTTATTCCAATTCCAGCTCCAAAGCACGCTTGATTACATCGTGCATATCGTAGTAGCGGTACTCCGCCAGCCGACCGCCGAACAGAACGCGATGGTCGCAATCTGCTAACGCGCGGTAGCGTGCGTATATTGCATTGTTGTGCGTATCGTTTATCGGATAATATGGTTCGCAATCCGCGCTCCACGGTTGCGGATATTCGCGAGTGATAACGGTTTCGGGCGACTTCGTACCCGCGAAGTGTTTGTGCTCGATTATTCGCGTATAAGGAGTTTGCGCATCGGTGAAATTCATAACCGCCACGCCCTGAAAATTCTCTTGCGCAAGCCGCTGCACATCGAAACGCAACGAGCGGTACTCCAACCGTCCGAAACGATAGTCGTAGTAGCGGTCGATTGTGCCGGTATAGACTATGCGCTCGGCAAGCGATTCCGCCTCGGCGCGATGGTCGAAAAAGTCGCACCCGAGCCGCACCTCCACGCCCTCCAACAGCGCGTCGATGAGTGCGTTGTAGCCACCTTCGGGTATGCCTTGCCAGCGGTCGGCAAAGTAGTTGTTGTCGAAGGTGAAGCGCACGGGCAATCGTCGGATAATCGCGGCGGGCAACTCGTTGCACGGTCGCCCCCATTGCTTCTCGGTATAGCCCTTGATGAGTGTTTCGTAGATGTCGCGCCCGACCAACGCCAATGCCTGCTCCTCCAAATTGCGCGGTGCGGCGAGGGCGTATTCGCGTCGTTGCTCCTCGATTTTGGCTCGTGCCTGCACGGGTGTCGTTACGCCCCACAGTGCGTGAAAGGTATTCATATTGAACGGCAGATTGTAGAGCCGTCCGCGGTAGTTGGCGATGGGTGAGTTTACGAACGGTAGGAACGGCACGAGCGAGTTCACGAACTCCCAGACCGTGTTGTCCGATGTGTGGAAGATGTGCGCTCCGTAGCGGTGGACATCTATGCCTGCAATGCGCTCGCAATGCACGTTGCCGCCCGCGTGGTTGCGACGGTCGATGACCAGCACGCGCTTGCCTGCTTTGTGCAACCGCCAAGCGACGGTGGCACCGAACAGACCCGCGCCGACAATCAGATAGTCGTACTCCTTTGTCTGTTCCATAGGTGTTTATATCTGTTTGCGCATACGCGCTACGGGTATGTCGAGCATCTCGCGGTACTTGGCTACCGTGCGTCGCGCTATGCAGTAGCCCTTCTCGGTGAGTATGTTCATCAACTCCTCGTCGGTCAGCGGGTGGCGTTTGTCCTCGCCCGCAACGCACTCCTGCAAAATGTTTTTGATTTCGTAACTCGACACCTCCTCGCCCGATTTGGTCTGCATAGCCTCCGAGAAGAGCGATTTGAGCAGTATGATGCCGAACGACGTCTGCACATACTTGCTGTTTACCACGCGCGATATGGTCGAAACATCGAGTCCCGTGCGGTCGGCTATGTCTTTGAGTATCATCGGGCGCAACTTGCTGCGGTCGCCCTCCTTGAAGTACTCCTTCTGGTAGTCCAATATGGCCTGCATCGTGCGCAACAGCGTGTCGTGGCGTTGCTTGATGGCAGACATAAACCACTTCGCCGAGTCGATTTTGCTCTTGACGAACTGTATCGCCTGCTTGTCCTCTTCGGTCATCTTGCTGTCGGGTACACCCATCATATTGCGAATCACCTCCATATATTGGCGGTTGATTTTCAGCTCGGGAATGTTGTACGAGTTGAGCGACAGGTCGAATCGACCGTCGTGATAATCGAGTATGAAGTCGGGGATTATGTATGGCGCAGCCTCGGTGCTGTCCTCAGAATAGAGATTGCCCGGTTTGGGCGAAAGGTGCTGAATCTCCTGCACCGCATCGCGGAACTCCTGCTCGCTCACGCCGAGCCGTGCCACAAGCCGTTCGTAGTGGCGTTTGGCAAATTCGTCGAAATGGTCGGTCAGAATCCGCTTGGCGAGTTGTCGCGCAGGCGTTTCGTTTTCGGCTTGGTCGAGTTGCAACAACAGCGACTCGCGCAAGTCGCGTGCGCCTATGCCGACAGGCTCCAAGTGTTGTATGATGCCGAGCAATCGCTCCAACTCCTCGACCGACACCTCAATGCCGAGCGAGAAGGCTATGTCGTCCGACAGCGATGCCAAATCGCGTCGCAGATAGCCGTCGTTGTCGATGCTGCCGACTATGAATGTCGCAATCTGCATATCGCGCTCCGAGAGGTTGCGGAAGCCCAACTGCTCGATGAGCGACTCGCGGAACGAACGCCCGCTCGCAATCTGTACGTTGCGCGGTCGGTCGTCCTTCGAGTAGTTGTTTATGCGGTTCTTGTACGAGGGTGTTTCGTCCTCGCGCAGATACTCCTCCATCGAAATCTCCTTGGGCTGTTCGCCCTCCTCCTCTTTCGGACTCTCCTCTTCGAGGACGATGTTGTCCTCGACCTCCTGTTTGATGCGCTGTTCGAGCAGTGCCGCAGGCAGTTCCAGCAATTTTATCATCTGAATCTGTTGCGGCGAGAGCTTCTGCTGCATCGCCAGCGATTGGGTTTGGTTGAGTATCATACGCGCAAATGTTTGATTTGTTCCTCTTTATTCGTTACCGCAGCCTACTCCGCAGGCAGCCTAAAACTCGGCGTTTTTCGGCGTGCGCGGGAACGGAATCACGTCGCGAATGTTGCCCATACCCGTAACGAAGAGCAACAGACGCTCGAATCCCAATCCGAATCCCGAGTGCGGTGCCGAACCCCAACGGCGGGTGTTCAGATACCACCAAATATCCTTCTCGGGCATATTCAGTTCCTTGACTCTTGCACTAAGCTTGCCAAAGTCCGCCTCACGCTCCGAACCGCCGATAATCTCGCCGATTTTCGGGAACAATACGTCCATCGCGCGTACCGTCTTGCCGTCCTCGTTCTGCTTCATATAGAACGCCTTAATCTCCTTCGGATAGTTGATGAGGATAACGGGACGCTTGAAATGCTCCTCGACCAGATAACGCTCATGCTCGCTTTGCAGGTCGCAACCCCAGTCGCACGGGAATTCGAATTTGCGACCCGACTCCTTCAAGATGCGCACACCCTCGGTGTAGTCGAGGCGCACGAAATCGTTTTTGGTAACGAACTCCAAACGCTCGATGAGCTCGTTGTCCCACATCTTGTTCATAAATTCGAGGTCCTCGCGACAATTCTCCAAGGCGTAGCGAATCAGATATTTGAGGAAATCCTCCGCCAACTCCATATTGTCCTCCAAGTCGTAGAACGCCATCTCCGGTTCAATCATCCAGAACTCTGCCAAGTGGCGCGGCGTGTTGGAGTTCTCGGCACGGAATGTAGGACCGAACGTGTAAATCTGTCCGAGCGACAACGCACCCAACTCGCCCTCCAACTGACCCGATACGGTCAGGCTGCACGGCTTGCCGAAGAAGTCCTGCGTGTAATCGACCTTGCCCTCCTCGTTTTTCGGAAGGTTGTTCATGTCGAGCGTCGTTACCTGAAACATCGCGCCCGCACCCTCGCAGTCCGAGGCGGTGATGAGCGGCGTGTGCAGATAGAAGAATCCGCGGTCGTTGAAATACTTGTGAATGGCGTATGCCATGGCGTGGCGGATACGCAGAACGGCACCGAATGTGTTGGTGCGCGGACGCAGGTAGGCGATGTCGCGCAGGAATTCGAGCGTGTGTCCCTTCTTCTGCAAAGGATAGGTGTCGGGGTCGGCAGTACCGTAAACCTCGATGCTGTCGGCCTGAACTTCGACGCCCTGACCCGCTCCGAGGCTCTCGACCAATCGTCCGCGCACGCAAATGCACGCACCCGTGGTTACGGGTTTCAGCACATCGTCGCCGAATTTGGCGAGGTCGGCGACAATCTGTATGTTGGCTACGCACGAGCCGTCGTTGAGGGCGATGAATGCCACGTTTTTGTTTCCGCGCTTGGTGCGAACCCAACCCTTTACCACGACATCGGTGCCGTAGTCGGTCGATTTGAGTAATTGAGCAATTCTCATTTTATGTTTGGTTTTTTTGTTTGTTGTCTTTCCTAAATCGCAAAAATACAAAATAATTCCGTTTTTGCACGCATAATCATATATGATTATCCTCCGTTTGCCCGATTTTGGCGAAATCTGTGTATATTTGCGAATCGAAAAAACGGAATCTATGAAAAAACTGTTGTCGGCGACCGTCGCCCTGTTGTGCCTCGCAACGGCATACGGTCAGCGAGTATATCGCACAGAATTCGTTACCTACGACACCCGCGCCGATGCGCTGGTGGGCAATCGCGCCAATACTGTGCATTATCTGACATACGCGCCAAAGCCCATGTCCGCCACTGCCGACCGCACCGAGATGGTGGGCGAGCGAATTGCGGTTCCCGTAGCGTGGGGCGACTACGATGTCTATCTCCACATAGAGAATGCCATAAAGGCTTACGATGTCGTGATAAACGGCAAAACGTTGGCTTCGAACGAGGACGGCACCACGCCTGCCGATTTCCTCATCTCGCCACTGCTGCGACAGGGCGAAAACGAAATCGCACTGCGCCTGCGTCGTGCCGACAATCCCGAGTTGGACGAAGATGCCGTCGGTCGGTTGTGCGAACAGTTTGCGGGAAGTTGCATATTTGCACAATACAAGGCGCATATTTTCGACTACGACGTCGCCATACGCTACGACGAAAAGGGTGCGAATGCACTGCTCGCGCTCGATGTCGTTGCCCGCAACTCGTTCAATTACACCGAGCAAATCAACATCGGCTACGATATCTACGCACCCGACGGCAAACTTATCGATTATGCCGTGCGCGAGATGAATGTCGCGGGACACGCAACAGACACGTTGCGTGTACGCGTCAATCTCGGTGCGGCCCGCGGTTTTGGTTGGGGCGAGGGTCGCGCACCGCTCTACAAACTTATGCTCTTTGTCAAGCGCGACGGCAAACCGCGCGAATACATACCGTTCCGTGTCGGTCTGGGTGCGACATCGTTCGACAAGGAGGGCGTGTTGCGCAACGGCAAGCCGATAAAGGTATGCTCGGAGGTATATAACGCCCGCGCTACCCGCAAGGAGGCTCTTGCGGAGTTGCAGGCGTTGAAGAAGCGAGGCATCAATACGTTGCTCCCTTCCAATCCGCAACCTGCGTGGTTCTACGACCTTTGCGACGGCTTGGGTCTGTATGTCGTGGAGCGCGCCAACAACAACGCGGCGCAATACTCTGCCGACCGCAGCGAAGGCGGCACGCCGTCGAACAATCCTGCGTTGGCGGACGAGTATGTAGGTCGCGTACGGTCGATGTACTACCGCACGCGCAACCACCCGTGCATAATCGCCTACGCCTTGGGTGGCGAGCGGTCGGGCAACGGCTACAATATGTATAAGGCATACGAGTGGCTCAAAGGCGAGGAGCGCGAGCGTGCCGTCGTCTGTCCTATGGCAGACGGTGAATGGAATACCGACCTCGACAAAATCCGTTAGCGATGAATATCGATTTGGTGGTTGTCGGCAAAACCGATTCGGCGGAGGTCGATGCGTTGGTGGCGATGTATGCACGGCGCATAAATTTCTATGCCAAATTCTCGATTATCTACCTTCCCGACATACGCAATACCCGCAAACTGACGCAGTCGCAACAGCGTACCGCCGAGGGCGAGGCGATACTGCGACAGGTGGGCGAGGGCGACTTTCTGGTGCTGCTCGACGAACACGGCGAAGAGTTTCGTTCCATAGAGTTTGCCGCGTGGTTGCAAAAACGTATGGCAAGCGGATTGCGACGGCTGGTGTTGGTCGTAGGCGGACCTTACGGCTTTTCCGATGCCGTCTATGCGCGAGCCAACGGCAAAATCTCGCTCTCGCGTATGACCTTCTCGCACCAAATCGTGCGAGCCATATTCGCCGAACAACTCTACCGCGCCTTTACGATTATCAATAACGAACCCTATCATCACGAATAAATTTTATGGCAATCCGTAACGTTATTTTCGACTTCGGCGGTGTACTGCTCGACTGGAATCCCCGCCACCTCTACCGCTCTTATTTCAACGACGATGCGCTGATGGAGTATTTCCTTGCGAATGTCTGCACGTTCGAGTGGAATGCCGACAACGACCGCGGTGTGCCTATGGCGGAGAATGTCAGCCGCTTGCAGGCACAATTTCCGGAGTATGCCGAGCCGATTGCCATGTTCAAGGAGCGTTGGAGCGAGATGCTCCACGGCGAAATCGCCGAGGGCGTGGCGTTGCTACGCGAAATCAAACAGCGCGGTTACCCACTCTACGGTCTGACCAACTGGGAGGCGGAAACGATAGGCGTAGCCTACGACCGCTACGACTTTTTCTCTCTCTTCGACGGTATAGTCGTATCGGGCGAGGAGCATGTTATAAAGCCCGAACCCGAGATTTACTACCGTCTGCTCGACCGTTACGGTCTGCGTGCCGACGAGTGCCTGTTTATCGACGACAACCCGCAGAACATCGAGGCGGCACGCGCACTCGGTATAGCCTCCGTCCTGTTCGACGACCCTGCCACTGCACCGCAACGCATTCTCGCGTTACTCGACGAAAACAAATAAAACAATGGGCTTGCCGTGTGGCAAGCCCATTTGTTTATCGGATAAGTCCGCATACGCGCCGTCGCCTATTTCATACGGCGGAACAGGCGGACATAGACCATATTCATCAGTCGGTCGGCTTGGCGAATGGCGAAACGGCTCACGGCGGAGTAGCGATGACCATAGCGTAACCACTCTCCCAACAAATCGATTTTCAGTCGGTTGTTCACCGTTACCTTGATTCTGCCTATGCCGCAACGCCCTGCCAGATTGAGTAGCCGCTTATAGACCTCGACAAAGTCGGACGAGGCGAACATCTTGTTCGGCATATCCAACAGATATTTGCGCAACACTATGCGGATTCGGTTCTTGACTATCGACCGCAGAAACTCCACGCGCACGGGCGAGAGATTGCGCTTGTTTGCCTTGGCAAAGTAGGTTGCCATATTGGTTGTCATAGCAACGAGTTGCCCTATGTCGCGCAACTGCACCGCGCTGTCCATAGTCTGTCCTTCGCGCGCACAATTATAGCGGTAGAGCGGAATGTCGGCAAAGGCGATGGTCTGCACGCGGAAGAGCGGGTAGAAGACCCACTCTTGGTCGGTGTAGGAGATGCCCTCGCTCTGGCGGTAGCCCATATCGCGCAACAGTGCGGTGCGATAGGCGACGGAGTGCATCATAAAGAAGCGTATAATCTTGTCGCCGAAGACTTTGTCGGCATCGTATGCCACGCCGTACTCGTATTTGCGTCGCGAGTAGATGTCGTAATCGACATAGTGCTCCGAGCATTTGCCGACCTCGATAAATGGCGACACGACCATATCCACGCCCGAGTTGCGTTTCAGGAAATCGATATAATCGTCTATCCGCGCACTGTCGAAGCAGTCGTCGGCATCGAGCAGACGCACATACTCGCCCTTTGCGACAGGCAATGTCGCGTTCACCGTCGAGCCGTAGTTGCCGTTGGGCTTGTCGATTACCTTCACCACATCGGGGTAGCGACTCTCGTAGTCGCGTGCAATGGCAAGCGAGCCGTCGGTGCTGCCGTCGTTTACGACAATCGCCTCGACGGACGCGAGCAGCGTGGTGTGCAGAATGGAGTCGAGGCACTGCGGCAACAGCGACTCCATGTTGTAGGTCGGAATAATGATGGTTAAGCGTTTCATAGGGTAGGCTCCTCTCCGAACGATAGTTTATATGGTGCGTGGTTTATCTGCTCCTCCTCGGGCAATACGGGACGCAGATTGGGGTAGTGGTGGCGCAGGTATGCCTCGATGTTGCGCGGCGCGGCTACCGTCAGACCGCCGAACTGCATCGGCACGGTATGCTCCACGTCTTCGCGCGGAATCTGGTCTTTCGGCATACGCACTATGTTCACGCGACGGCAGTCGCAACCATTGTATGCCCCCAATACGCGGCACATCTTGTCGTATATCCGCTCGCGCGACATACACGCGCATACCAGCCTTATGGCAAGGCACGCAGCGAACGACTTCGGCAGCGGTGTTTCGATTTCGCACCGCCCGCACCATCGCCACAGCCAAATCGACTTGCCGATAAAGCAATTTATCCAAAATCGGCTCCGCAGTCGGTGCCACCACTCGGCAACGGGTGCGTCGGGAATGCGGTCGTATGGGAAAATATCGACGAAAATGCCGTGGTGAATATCCATATTGCGGAACATCTGCTCGACGAACAACGTGCCGTTGCGCTTGACCTTGGCAAAGTAGAACGGCGTGTTCGGCTCGGTGCCGAACCACTCCAAAAAGTATTGCGGGCGCAGATGCTGCGGGGCTTCGCGCAGGAAACGCTCGTAGTTCTCGCGCGTCATACCTATATCGATATCGTCGTCCCACGGAACTATGCCGCGATTGTACAGCGCACCGATTGCGCTCCCGCCTTGAATGAAGTAGGGTATGTCGCACACCGTGCATACGCGCACGATTTCGGCGAGTATGTCCAGCAACTCCGCGTGCAGGCGAGCCAAATCTTCGGGTCTGTATTTCATCACTGTACCAATAAATTGCAACCTCGCGTGTCGCTCGCCGCCACACGACCCTCTATGCGGAATCCGCCGTCTGCCGTGCAGATGCCCACATCTTGTGTGGCGAGGAATGCGCACGAGTAGATGTTGCCCAAATCAATTATGTCTATCGCTCCGCGTCGGCCCGAGCCGTAGTGTGCAAACGGGTCGTTCACATCGCGAATGAATATCCGCAACCACGGCGGAGCGAAAAATAGTCCGTCGCCTGCCGAATACGCCTGCGACGAGAGTTCTGCCATACCGTACTCGGAGTGGATTTTCTCCACGTCGAAAGCCTTGCACAGCACCTCGTGAAACTCTGCCTTCGGCATCTCCTTGCGCCTGCCCTTCATACCGCCCGTCTCCATAACTATGGTGTCGGTCAGGTGCGGGGCGTATCGTTCTGCCAAATCGAGCAACGCATAACTTACGCCGAGCAGAATTTTAGGTTTCGGGTCGTGCGCCATATCGTCCAGCAACCGTTCGTTGTCGTCGAGATAGAAACCGCCGCTGCCGCACTCGCGAATCAGACGGTCGGTCATATAGATGAGCGATGAGCCGCTGCGTTGCAGATAGTTGGGCAACAAACCGTATATGCTCCACCGTGCCGGCTCGCCGTAGAAGAGGCTGAACGACGCCTCGAAATCGCGCTCGTATATTCGGAGGTCTGCCATCGGGTGGCGCGACTGCACCATACCCGTCGTCGCACTCGATGTGAATACAATCTGCGGTTCGTGCTCACCGCAGTAGATGTCGTGCGTCTTGAACAATTCAATCGGCAGAAACGGAATATCCTCCACCCGCCGCACTTCGTCGGGCTTTATGCCGAGCAACCCCATGTAGTCGCGGTAGGGCGCACAATGTGCTGCCTGAAAGCGGAATAACTCCAAAGCCGCTGCCCGAAATCGCGCGTCGCTCTTGATTGAAAATATGTCGTCTGCAGAAACCATTTTATGCTCTTTTGTGTACGCTAATACAAATTTAGTAATTTTTTGCGGAAAGATTCGCTTTGTGCCTGCAAAATAGAGAGAAATGTTTTTATGCGGGTTGCCATAGGCAAATTTTTTGCCTGCGTTGCACCAACTATCGCAAAAGATACCTATATTTGTACTCTGAAACAGAGTTTTATGTCGGATAACAGATTAAAAATAGGAATTACGCAGGGCGATGCGAACGGCGTGGGTTGGGAGATAATTCTTAAAACCTTTTCCGATACCGCGATGACCGAACTTTGCACCCCTGTCGTATATGGTACCAAACATATAGCCGATTTCTACGCTTCGCGCCTGAAAGATATTGTCGAACCCGTGCAGTTCAACATCTGCGAATCGGTCGCCGAGGTCAAGCGCGGACGAGTCAATTTCATCGAGTGCGGCAAGGCTGACGCGCACGTCGATATGGGCCGCGAAACCATCGACGGGGCTGCGGTTGCAATAGCCGCCTTGGAGCGTGCCGCCACGGATTTGCGTGATGGCAACATCGACGCGGTCGTTACCGCACCAATCAACAAGGAGGCTATGCAGAAGGCGGGTTTCGGCTTTACGGGTCATACCGAGTATTTCGCCTCGGTGCTGGGTGGCGAGCCGATGATGATTATGTGCAGCGACCTGTTGCGCGTCGCGCTGATGACCGTCCATATCCCTGTCGAGCAGGTGGCGCAGTCGCTCTCGAAGGATAAAATCGTCGAGTCGCTCAAAGCGTTGAGGCTTACGCTCAAACGCGATTTCGGCATCGTCGAACCGCGTATTGCCGTGCTCGCGCTGAATCCGCATGCGGGCGACGGCGGGTTGCTCGGCTCGCAGGAGGATACGATTATAAAGCCTGCCGTTGCGGAGGCTTGCGAAGCGGGTGTGCTGGCATTCGGTCCGCTCGCTGCCGACGGGTTTTTCGCAAGCGGAGCCTACCGCAAGTACGATGCCGTGCTGGCGATGTACCACGACCAAGGGCTTGCGCCGTTCAAGACGCTCTCGCCCGATGGCGTGAACTTTACGGCATGGCTGGCAAAGGTGCGTACCTCGCCCGACCACGGTGTGGCATACGACATTGCGGGCAAGGGCGTTGCCGATGCGCAGTCGATGCGCAACGCGATTTATGCGGCAATAGACATTGTGCGTCATCGCGAGGCCTACGATGTGTGGAGCCGTAACCCGCTCCAACGATTCGAGCGCGACAAGGGGCGCGATGTGTCGGTCAAGGATTTGCCCGATACCGAGCCGGAGCAGTAGCACGATGCAAGAAAATAACGCACAACTGGGAGGTAATCCGTCTCGTTATTGTGGAGCCTCGAAGGTGCATAACATAATTAACAAACCAATTTTAATAAAACGTTTATGATTAAAATTACGTTTCCCGATGGCTCGGTTCGCGAGTTCGCGAAGGGAACAACCGCCTATCAGGTTGCCGAGAGTATCAGCCCTCGTTTAGCTGCGGACTCGTTGGCGGCTGCGGTCAATGGCGCAACAGTCGATTTGATGCGCCCGATTGAGGAAGATGCCTCAATCAAATTCTACAAATGGGACGATGCCGAAGGCAAGCACGCCTTCTGGCACACATCGTCGCACCTGCTGGCAGAGGCTTTGGAGGCTCTCTATCCGGGTATCAAATTCGGCATCGGTCCTGCCATCGAGCAGGGCTTCTACTACGATGTCGATTCGCCTACACCGATTTTGGAGTCCGACCTCCCGAAAATCGAGGCGAAGATGGTCGAACTCGCCCGCAATAAGGAGCCGATGGTGCGCACGGAGGTTTCCAAGGCAGAGGCATTGAAAACCTTCACCGAGAAGGGCGACGAGTACAAGTGCGAACTTATCCGCGATTTGGAGGACGGCACGATTTCGTTCTATACCAACGGTGCATTTACCGACCTTTGCCGCGGTCCGCATATCCCTAACACGGGACTTATCAAAGCGATAAAACTGACATCGGTTGCCGGTGCATACTGGCGCGGCGACGAACACAATAAGATGCTTACGCGTATCTACGGTATTTCGTTCCCGAAAAAGTCGATGCTCGACGAATACCTCACCGTATTGGAGGAGGCAAAAAAGCGCGACCACCGCAAGTTGGGCAAGGAGTTGGAGCTCTTCACCTTCTCGCAGCGCGTGGGTGCAGGTCTGCCATTGTGGTTGCCGAAGGGCGCCGAGTTGCGCGACCGCTTGGAGCGTTTCCTGCGCAAAATTCAGAAGGACTACGGCTATCAGCAGGTCATCACGCCGCCAATCGGCAACAAGGACCTCTACGTTACGTCGGGCCACTATGCAAAATACGGCAAGGATTCGTTCCAGCCTATCCACACGCCGTTCGAGGGCGAGGAGTATCTGCTCAAACCGATGAACTGCCCTCACCACTGCGAAATCTACCGCAGCAAACCGCACTCCTACAAGGATTTGCCGGTGCGCTTGGCAGAGTTCGGTACGGTCTGCCGCTACGAGCAGTCGGGTGAGTTGCACGGACTTACGCGTGTGCGTGCATTCACGCAGGACGATGCCCACATGTTCGTGCGTCCCGACCAGTTGCTCGAAGAGTTCGAGAAGGTAATCGACATCGTGCTCTACATCTTCAAGACGCTGAAATTCGACAAATACACTGCCCAAATCTCCTTGCGCGACAAGAACGACCGCTCGAAATATATCGGTTCGGACGAGAATTGGGAGAAGGCGGAGCAGGCAATCATCAAGGCTGCCAAGGACAAGGGTCTGAACACCGTTGTCGAGTATGGCGAGGCTGCATTCTACGGTCCGAAACTCGACTTTATGGTTAAGGACGCCATCGGTCGCAGTTGGCAGTTGGGAACGATTCAGGTGGACTACAACCTGCCGGAGCGTTTCGATTTGACCTACAAGGGTGCCGACGACAAACTCCACCGCCCGATTATGATTCACCGCGCGCCGTTCGGCTCGATGGAGCGTTTTGTGGCTGTGTTGTTGGAGCATACGGCGGGCAAATTCCCGTTGTGGCTCGCGCCCGACCAAGCAGTCGTACTCCCTATCTCGGAGAAGTTCAACGACTACGCCGAGGAGGTTGTCAAGTATCTGAACAAGCACGATGTGCGTGCGCAGATTGACGACCGCAACGAGAAAATCGGTCGCAAGATTCGCGATAACGAGCTCAAACGTATCCCTTACCTGCTTATCGTCGGCGAGAAGGAGGAGGCGGAACACACCGTTTCCGTCCGCGCACAGGGCGAGGGCGACAAGGGCTCGATGACGCTCGACGCCTACTGCGACTATATGCGTTCGCTCGTGCAGAACGAGATTGGGGCAGAGTATATGCAATAAACGTAAAACACATAATTTTATTAAATGGCAGGATTAAAACCGTTTCCACCTCGTCCGCAGGTACAGAAAACAAATAATTTACAGAATCGCGGACGTCGTCCCGTTAAAGAGAATCCGAACAGGATTAACAACGAGATTACCGCACCGATGGTGCGCGTGGTCGGCGACAATGTCGAACCCAATCTCGTGATTCCTATCGCGAAGGCTCTTGCAATGGCAGATGAGATGGAGCTCGATTTGGTCGAAATTTCGCCTAACGCCGAGCCGCCCGTATGTCGTATTGTCGATTACCAGAAGTTCCTCTACCAGCAGAAGAAGAAACAGAAGGAGATTAAGGCAAAGCAGACGAAGGTGGTAATCAAGGAGATACGTTTCGGTCCGCAGACCGACGACCACGACTACAACTTCAAGTTGCGCCACGCCGAGAACTTTATCAAGGAGGGCGCGAAGGTGAAGGCGTATGTCTTTTTCCGCGGTCGAAGCATCGTGTTCAAGGAGCAGGGCGAGATATTGCTGTTGCGCTTTGCCACCGACCTCGAAGAGGTTGCCAAGGTGGAGATGATGCCTACGTTGGAGGGCAAGAAGATGAATATGATTCTTGCGCCGAAGCCGAAGAAATAGACCTCTTTAAGGCGCGCGAGCGACCTTGTTATATTGTCCGATGGTTGCATACCGATTAAGTATGCAACTGTCGGATTTTTTGTGTTTTACTGCCAACGTTCTTGTGGCGAATGGGCAGACTGCCTCTCCCTTCGGGCGTATCTTCGCAAGAAACAAAAAAGGCATTCACTGCGAAGGTGAATGCCCCTAAAAAGCCAATCGACCGACCGATTACTTGATGCGCTCGTAGTAGGCGCGGGTGCGGGTATCGACGCGGATTTTGTCGCCCGTGTTGATGAACAACGGCACCTTGATGGTTGCGCCCGTGTTAACGGTAGCAGGTTTGAGCGAGTTGGTCGATGCAGTATCGCCCTTGATGCCCGGCTCGGTATAGGTAACCTCCATATCGACAATCGGTGGCAACTCTGCCGACAGAATGGCGTCGTTGTCGGTGCGGTACATAACCTCTACTACCTGACCGTCTGCCATGAGGTCGTAGTTTTCGATGAGGTTCTTGTCGATGTTAATCTCCTCGAACGTTTCGCAGTGCATAAAGTGAGCACCCAAATCGTCCTCATAAGTGAACTGGTATGGGCGACGCTCGACGCGTACCTGCTCGATTTTCTGACCTACG
>JBNMLI010000014.1:0-15062 GCA_050874765.1 Alistipes sp. | reverse complement strand
CCACGTTCTTATCCGACAGCGGAGTGATTTTGCCGTCGGCAAGGTTTACAAGTTGCTGATTGAACTGCACCGACTTAACCTCGGCAACTTCTGCCATGGCACGCGCTGCGGTGTCGAGGTCGGCATCTTCCGCGAACGTAACCTTATACCAACGGTGCAGACCAGCTTCGCGGGTGGCTGCCTCGTTGCGCTCGTTGAACGGGAAGAGTCGCTCAATCGACTTAACCTTTATATTATCGAGAACCTCGTCGAAATCGGCGATACCCGAGCGGGTGTTTGCCGAGCGCGAAACGGAGGTTTCGAGGTTGGCGATTGCATCGTCGTCGAACTTCACCAGCAACTCGCCTTTCTGCGCGTCGTCGGCCGAGAATATCAACTTCGTTGCCACCGCATCTTGTGGTGCGTCGGGTATCTCTATCGTCTTCTCGGCAGCGTCTTTTGCACAAGAGTAGCACAACGCCATCGACAATCCGATTAAAAGAAATCTTTTCATACGTTTATCTGTTTTTTATTTTATCAACTTTTTGTCATTGCCTTTCGGTTGCTCCGCCCGAGCGGAGGTGCCGCGACGCTGTCGTTGTCGCATCGCGACACTCCGAATGGCGTATGCACTACAATTTCTCGCGATAATCCAATTTTTTCATATCGGCAATCGGCTTCAAAGCGGTATGCACGGTCTGCTTCTTTATGGTGAGCAGTTTGCTGCCTGCCGCCATCATGGCGTTATGCTCCTTGACGGATACCATATTGCGGAGCGAGCTGAACGAAACGTTGATGCCGTTTACCTTCACCGAAGCACTCTCCTCCTCGTCATCGCTCGGAGCCGTGGTCTGCTCGACAGCCGTACCCGCAGGGTAGAAGCCGAGGTAGCCCAACGCAACCGGGGCTGTGCCGCTAATATCATCGACACGGACTGCCAAAGTGGTTTTCAGCGTAGCGATATACCCGTCGGCAATCTCGAATACGCACGCATCGGTACCTGTACTCTCGGTATTGTCAGGGTCAACCGACAACACTTTGTATGCCATGGTCTGCTCCTTATCGAGTGCGGCGATATACTTGTTGAATATGCAACCGCTCTCCTCGGCATTGACCATATAACCCGGAATGGACAACTGCTTGGTTGCAGCACTGTATGCAGCGTGCCAGAACTGTCCGTCTTCGACACCGAGGTTCTTGATGTAGTAGATTGGCGTTTCTGCATTGTCGTTCAGCGTATTGGTCTCCAAGCGGAACGTTACCTCGTAAGGCTCGCTTGCGCCATCGGCAAGGTAGGACATCTTGTAGTATTGACCTGCGCTGCCCGTAGTGTACTGGTATACGAACTCGTCGGTTTCGTCCAAATCGTTGGTTGCCTTGGCGTACATCGTGTAAGATGTTGCAGGGTCGAGACCCTCCGACAGATTGAGGAAGTAACCACGGTTAGGGTCGTTCAAGCGGTCCAAAATAGTCGTACCCGCAGAATCGATTTGGGTCGTACCCGGGATACCCTCGGTTTCGAGATATTTGTCGAGCGACATACCGAGTTCGCTCTCCGGATAGTCGTAAGCCAGCGTAGGGATAATGACAAATCGGAGCGACTTGATATTGTTGCTTGGTGCCTGAATCTGCCAGCCTGCATACTCGGAGTTAGGCCATGCCTGTACCGTACCCGAATCGATTGCGCCCGAATCGGTATCGACCAGACGCGACGGAGCGAACATAACCAGTTCGAGTTCGCAACCGAAGCTGCCGCCCTTGAAGATGAAGCGGTCTGCCAACGGATTGGTACCGAAGCCCGTAGAGATTTCGATATACATCAGGTTGAAGACGAACAACTTCTTGTCGGGGTCGTAGGACGACTGCTGATAACCCGCATTCTCGAAAATCTCCCAATCGTAGGTTTCGCCGAAATACTCCCAATAGAAGTTGCGGAAGTCCATAACGTCCAACGCATGACCGGAGATGGTGATGCCCGACGACTGACGCTTGACGTCGCACTTGTTGGTATCGGGGTCCCAAGTGAACTCCAAATCCGCACCCGTGCCGATAAAGTTTACAATCTTGTAGTCGTTGGTCTTCTCCTTTTGCTGCACTTTAAGACCCGTGGTTTTAGCCTCGGTCAGGACGCACGAATAGGTACCGCCAGTCGAAACATCGACCCAGTGGGCACGCATAATCTCGACAGCCAACTGCGGATTGTACTTGGTAGGGTTCAGACCCGAATAACGAGGTGCATACTTGATATCCTCGATATTCAGTTTGAGCGAGTATTCGATGCCGAGGCCTGCCTTATCGGTCAGCGTTACCGTGAAGGTGGTCGATTTCTCGCCATCGGCAAAGTGAATCGGCGAAACGACAAACACATCGTCCGTATTGTCTGCCAACACGACCGGAACGGTGATATCGTCGTTCGCGTTGGTACGGCACGCGGTGTAGGTGAAAGTCTTCGGCAGACTCTCCTCTGCCGTCAGTTCGATGCTGCCCAGATTCTCCTGCTCGGGGAAATAGACGTTGTAGCAATCTGCCACGTCGCCGCCATCCGGAGTGGAGGTCGAGTCCTTGGCACACGAAGCCGCAAACATCACAGCCACAACAGGAACTGCATATATTATCTTTTTCAGAATGTTCATAATATAATGTTTTTTACGTTTTCTAATTCACTTGCGTTATTCCCATGTAGGAACCGTACCCGAAGGGTCGGGGTTGTTGGTTTTGGTCAGAGCCTTGTTGTCCATTGCCTCATACTCGTTGATGCAGATGTTCATCCAAGGTGCCAGACCTACGCAGTTGAACTGTGCGCTCGAAATGTGGTTGGAATTGGTGTAACCACGCTTTACAATCAGCGCGTCCGGACAACGCTTGTAGTCGAAGAACATCACGCCCTCGCCCCAGAACTCGATACGCTTCTGGAAGAATACCTCACGCAACAGCGCACCGCCCTTGTACGAACATTTGTAGTTAGGGTTACGGGTCTTGACAATCTCGACAAGCGATGCGGCACTTCCCGAGCGGGCATCGCACTCGGCGATGATGAACTTCATCTCCTCCATACGCATCATCGGGAAGTCGATTGCGCCTGCCGTCAGATAGTCGTTAGGGTTACCCTGACCCGGACGGAACTTGATTGCCGAGTACTCCTCCAAATAATCGGGACCCGGATAGTTGCCATTGGCAGGGATATAAGGCACGTCGAGAGCCTTGTTGGTCGAAGGTGCCTTCCACGACTTCTTACGGAAGTCGTTGTTGGAAATCTTCGAATAGAAATCGGCATCGCACATACGGTATGCGCCCATGGCGGCATAGCCGTAGGCGGTTTCGCACGACATCCACGAGATGAAGGTGGAGAGTTTCGTCTTTACTGCCGCCGACTCCGAACTCAATCGTGCGCACATCATCCACGAACTCTGCGAATCGACCGAGTTGAAACCTGTCGATGTGTCGGTCCACTGTACCTCGGTAAGCGGCGAGAAGGTGCCTGCATTCAGAGCGTCCTCGGCAGCCTGCTTTGCGGCGGCATAATCGCCCTTCCACAGATTCAGACGAGCGCGAAGACCATATACGACAGCCTTGTCGGGCAGGGTCTTGTCGGACGATTTGAAATCGCCCAGCAACTCCAATGCCGTAGCGATGGACTCCTCGATATGACCGATGAGTTCCGCCTTCGGCAGACGCGGATTCTGACGCGCCTCTGCCTCGGTCAGATTCTCGTGCAGGTAAGGGATTGTCAGACCGACAACCTCGGGTTTGCTGGTGTATTTGTTCTCCTTGAACTCGTACATCTGACCCATATCCAACCATGCCCAAGCACGGAAGGCATACGCTGCACCAATATAAGGTTTGTCGCTGTCCGAAACAGCCGACAAATCGGGATATTCGCGAATCACATCGTTTGCCAATGCAAGCCACTTGGTGTAGAACAACCAGATAATCTGCATGTGGGCATAGATACCCGTTTGGTGGGTATTGTTGGTAAACGGCTGATACCAGTCGTAGTTGGAGTTTGCACCTGCCATATCGTTGCAATACGAATCGCGGACGATACACATTGCTGGGTAACCGAACATGCTCGGCACCGACGATGCGTAGGAAACATCGTTGATATAACTCGAAATGGCGGCAACGTTCACCTTAACGCCGTAAGGTGCCTCATCGACCTGGTCCTTCGAAATGGAACTGCCGTGGCTCTCGAACTCCTTGATACAGCCCGTGAGAGCAACCGAGGCAACTCCGAGAATCAGCATATATTTCAATATATTTTTCATATCTATTTTCTCCTTTCTTTATCGTTTAGAAGGTTACGTTGAGACCGCCCGAGATGGTACGAATCGGCGAGTAGTATGCCGTCGATGCGCTACCGGTGAAGGATTGACGAGGGTCCAGACCCTTACGCTTCGACCACAACCATACGTTTTCGCAGGCGAGGTAGATACGCAGTTTGGAGATACCCGCCTTCGACATCCACTTTGCAGGGAATGTGTAACCGAAGTTGATATTCTGCAAGCTCAAATACGATGCGCTTGTCATAAAGCGGTCGGACGATGCTGCCGAATACTCGTCATCGAGCTGGAAACGCGGAATGTTCGACGTAGGGTTCTCTGCCGACCAAGCCTTCAAGATATCCTTGTGCAGAGCGAAACCCGAGCTGTTGCTCGTCGGGCTGGTCATAGCCGACGCATAACCGCTATCGTAAATCTTGCCGCCGATTTGGTAAACGAAGTTGATACCCAAATCGAAGCCGTAGAAGTTGAACGACGTGCCGAAACCGCCATATACATCAGGCAGCGAGGTATCGAACAGGAAGTACGATGCCTTGTCGGAGTAGTCGGTCGTAGTCGAGAGCGTACCGTCGTCGTTGCGGACATAGTAGAGAGCCTCGCCCGTCTCCTTATCGACACCTGCATACGATTTGAGCAGCATGGTGTAGATTGGCAGACCTATACCGAAGAATTTATCGCCATCGCGGTAACCCGTGTATGCCTTGCCGCTCTTGGTGTAGAACGTATCGGTTGCATTGTTATCCGAGAGCGAGATGATTTTGTTCTTGACGTAGGTCAGATTGACATTGATGTCCCACGAGAAGTTCTTCTTCTGCAATACCGTACCGTTGAGTTCGACCTCCAAACCTTGGTTCGACATATCGCCCACGTTCATCCAGTAGCCCGAGTAACCGAGCGACGAAGGAACCGAATAGTAGGAGAGCATATCCGAAGTCTTGCGGTAGAAGTAATCGACGCTACCGACCAAGCGGTTGCCGAAGAAACCGAACTCGGCACCGACGTTGAAGTTGGAGTTGGTCTCCCAAGTAATGTTCTCGTTACCCTTGGAAGCGAACTTGATAGCCCAGTTATCGGTACCATCGTTCGTCATCGTATAGGAGTCGCGATAGAGGAAGTTGCTGATTTTATCGTTACCCTGCGAACCATACGACGCCTTGATTTTGAGTTCATCTACCCACGAAGCATTGAACCAGCTCTCGCGGTTGATGAGCCAACCTGCCGAAATTGCCCAGAAGTTACCCCAACGGTGTTTCGGGTGGAATCGCGACGAAGCATCGCGACGGTACATCGCGCTCGCAAAGATACGGTTGTCGTAGTCGTACTGTGCACGAATGAAGTAACCCTCGTTGGCGTACTCCGAAATCGATGACGATGTGCTGACGGTCTTCAACGCCTGCGGCAACTCGGTCGAGTTGGACGAGAACAGATTCGACTTGGAGCCCGCGAGTGCGCGGCCACGCGAATAGTTGTTTTCGTGACCCAGCAAAATGTCGATATTGTGCTTGTCGAACTGACGATTCCAAGTGAGCAACTGTTGCAGCGTATAGCTCCAATATATGTCGGTTTCACGCGCAATCGAACCGCCCGTGGATTCGCCGCCGCCATAGAGGTTGTTGGTCGTGCTGAGTGCATTCTCGACGCTTACCGACGTACCGCCCTTGACGGTCACGGTGAAGCCCTGCGGCAACTTGATGTCGGCAAAGCCGTCGAAGCCCGCAGTATCGGTAGTCGTATTGTGCTTATCGAGCAGATGCGAACCGTATGCGTTGCTGTTTGCAAAGTAAGGACGGCTCAAACCTACATTGGAACCCGCACGCGAAGCGGTACCGTAGTCGAAGATGATGTTGCCTTCGGCATCGCGCTTGATATGACCGTTGCCATCACGCACATAGAGCGGATAGATAGGTGCGATGGTCGGAATGATGGCAAACATGTTGCCCGACGAACTCTCCGAGCCCTCGCTCGTGGATACGTTGGCATAGGAGTGGGTGTACGATGCGTTACCGCCGACCTTCAACCACTTCTTCGCCTGATAATCGGCACGCAGACGCGCCGTATAACGCTCGTAGCCCGTAGCCTTCACGATACCCTCGTTATTGAGGTAACCGAACGAACCGAAGAACGACGACTTCTCGTTACCCGCAGCGATGCTGACGTTGTACTCCTGACGCACGCCGTTCATATAGATTTCGTCGGTCCAATCGTCCGGACGCAGCGTGTAGTATTCGCCATTGTAGAGCACTCGGCGACCGAGCGTTGCGTTCGGGTTGATTTTGCCGTTACGGCCTATGAGGTTCTGACCCTCGGGAAGCGTATAGACATTGTAGCCCAAACCGCCTTCAAGACCGAAGAGGTTTTGGTTGGCCTTCTGATAAGCCTCGTAGTCGCCGCTTGTCTGGCGGTACTTGTTGTACATCGCCGCATAGTGCGTTTCGTAGTACTTGGCAGGGTCCTTGATATAGTTGTAATCCTGCGTTGCACGCTGGTTCACGCCGACCTTGATATCGACATTGACCATCGCGTCGCGCGACTTGGCACGCTTGGTGGTGATGAGAATCACACCGTTACCGCCTCGTGCGCCGTACAGAGCCGCAGCCGCAGCATCTTTCAACACGGACATCGACTCGATGTCGGCAGGGTTGATATCGTTCAGACCGCCGGCGAACGACATACCGTCCACCACAATCAGTGGCGACGTGCCCGCCTGAATGGAGCTGACGCCACGAATCAAAATCGTCGGCGACGAACTACCCGGCTGACCCGAAGCATTCATAATCTGCACACCCGAAACCTTACCTTTGAGTGCATCGACGGCATTGGTCGATTGGCTCTTGGTAATGTCGTCCGATTTCAGTACGGCGGCAGAACCCGTAAACGCCTCGCGTTTCGCCTCACCGAATGCTACGACGATGACATCGTCTATACTGTGTGCATTCTCTTTAAGCACAACATCGACAACCGTCTTTCCGTTGATTGCCACGGTCTCATCAAGACAGCCGATAAACGAAAAAACGAGCGTCCCGTTTGCCGGAGCCGACAGAGTATAATGACCCTCCAAGTCGGTCGATGTACCGATTGTTGTACCGTCCACAACTACCGTTGCGCCGGCAATAGGATTGCCGTCGGCAGCAGTAACCGTACCTGATACCGACTTATTCTGCGCTACGGCAAAGCCGCACAGCATCAGAACAGCAGTAATTGATAGTACAATTTTTCTTCCCATAAGCATTGTTTTTACATAAAGTATTTTCGGGACAAAGATATGTACAAATAGGGTCTTTGCCAAATAAATTTTGAATAAAAATACACCTTCGTGTCTGTTATTCTGCAAACAGTATATACCCGCTTTCGATTTGTAATCATTTATTAGTAAAATGTTATAAAATATAAGAAAAATATTTTAATAATAGAGCGTCTTACACGCCGTTTATACCCCGCAATCGCTCTGAAATACACAAATACAGACGTTTGCCGACTTTACACCCGATTTATACCCGCAAGCCCATTTTATCGAAAAGCGACAAACACAGGAATCGGGCCATTTGTTTTGCGACAACACGCCAATTTTCAGCGTATTACACGAAAACATACATAAAATTGCGCAATAATTTGCCGCGATACTGCCCGCATCGAAAATCGAGGGTTCGGACGAAAATGTAATATGCAACTTCTACCGTATTTTCGCATAAATACCCAGCACCCGAGCCTCGGCAGGCGCAACCCGTCAAACCGGTTCGCACGGTCGCTCTATATATAAATAGGTATAATACCCGTGAGCGCGTAACAAATCGTAATCGAAGATTCGCAAAAAGCCTGCCACGTCCGAAAATTTTGCAAAGGCGGATAAAAACACTATCTTTGACACTACCAAAGAGCCATATATATGAAACATTCACTCTTATCATCAGCATTCGCTCTGCTGCTCTGCTTCGGCTGTACGCGCGAAGCGGAAGTCGGCATAGCGACCCCCGACGACCCAGCCAAGGCGAAGTTGATATACACCTCCGACGATGCCGTGCGCGGCGAGTTGCTCGTCAAGTTCGACGAGGCAGCCGTTGCGACACTCGACGCATCGGTTTCGCGCTCGACAGGCACGCGCTCGGGCATAGCCGATTTCGACACGGTGTTGGAGAGCATCGGCGCGACGGAAATCAAGCCATTATTCAATATCGACCCGCGCTTCGAGCAAGATGCCCGCGCGGCTGGTCTGCACCGCTGGTACAAGGTCGCGTTTGCGGAAGAGGCAGACCTCGACACCGTCGCACTCGCGATGGCGAAGGTCGCAGAGGTTGCGCACGTCGAATTCAATCAGCGTATGCGTTGCGACTCGCGCACCACAGCCAAGGCGGTATCGGAGCAATCCGTCGCGAAAACCGCTACGACGCAGTTCAATGACCCGCGTCTTGCCGAGCAATGGCACTACAACAACACGGGCGACACATCAATCTACTCGGGCATAGTGGCGGGAGCCGACATCAACTGCTTCGAGGCGTGGAAGGTCTGCACGGGCGACAGCAGCGTCATCGTGGCTGTGGTCGATAACTGCGTGGAGTGGACCCACCCCGACCTTGCGACCAATATGTTGACAAATGCGAAGGAGATACCCGACAACGGCATCGACGACGATGGCAACGGCTTCATCGACGATGTCCACGGCTTCAATTTCGTTACCGACGCTCCGCTCGAAATAAGCACCAAAGAACACCCCGAACACGGCACCCACGTTGCCGGCACGATTGCCGCGGTGAACAACAACGGCGTGGGAGTCTGCGGCATAGCAGGTGGCTCTGGCAACGGCGACGGCGTGCGCATAATGTCGTGTCAGGCAGTCTATAACAGCACCAACATAACCGTCGAGGCGGCAGCCAAGGCGATTCAGTATGCCGCCGACAACGGCGCATCGATTATACAGTGCAGTTACAGCCGTGCGCAACAAGCCTCCGATGCCGATTTCACCAAATCCTACGGTGCCGAGCGCGAGGCAATCGACTACTTCATCAAGTATGGCGGCACGACGGAGCGTGGCGGTTGCGGAGTGGTCGATGGCGGCATAGCAATCTTTGCGGCGGGCAACTCCAAAGGGCAGAAGGCAAACTACCCCGGTGCATACCGCGAGTGCATCTCGGTAACCGCCATAGGGTGCGATTTCCTGCCTGCTCGCTACACCAACTACGGACCGGGGTGCAACATCGCTGCTCCGGGTGGCGACACCGACCAAGCCGAGGCGGCGGGCGTACTCTCGACAGTGAACGGTGGTGGTTATGCCTTTATGGAGGGTACTTCGATGGCTTGTCCGCACGTTTCGGGCGTGGCGGCATTGGCACTCTCCTACGCCAAGCAGTTGGGCAAGCACTTTACGCGAGAGGAGTTCCACCGCATTCTGCTCACGGCAGTGAACGACCTGTACAAATATCTGCCGACATCCTCGCAGTATATGGGCAAAATGGGTACGGGTTGCATCGATGCCTATCAGGCACTGATGAACGTCGAAGGCACGCCGTGCGTTCCCGTGCAAATAGGTGAGCAACAACTCGTTTCGCTCAAACAGATTATCGGCGGCGGCACGAAGATGACCATTCTCGGCATCGACATTGCCGACGAGGACAAGGCACGATTGGGCATCGACCGCAACCCTACCGTTACCACGGCAGGCAATCTCGTAATCAAATGCACCAAGCGCGGCACGGCGCGACTGACCATTCGCTTCATCGGCGGCGGCTCGACAATCGGCTCGGAGAGCAACGTGGGCGGTATGGAGATGAGCAAGGATTTCGTCATTGTCGCTCACGAATTTGCGGGTAACAACGGCTGGTTATAAACTTATAAAAGATTCCGAATATGAAAAAGTTAGCAATATCGACCATTCTCGGCGCGGCACTCGCGCTGCTCTGCTCGTGCGGCAGCAGCACGAAAGAGGAGACCGACCCGATACCTGCCACCTCGTGCGCAATAGTTGCGGGCGAATGGCACCTTACCGCCGTTGCAGGCGAAAGCCCCGCGGGCTTCGACATCTATATGCGCCTCGACAAGTCGGGCAAATTCGAGATGTATCAGCAGTTGCAGACCATACGCTACACGAAATACACGGGAACATTTCAATTTGCCGACGGCGTGATGTCGGGCAGGTACGACGACGGCGAGGCGTGGAAAAGTGCCTATACGGCGGTGCTGAATGCCAAGCGTACCACACTGACGCTCACCTCCGCCACCGCAACGGACAATGTTTCGGTCTTCACGCGAGAGGCAATCCCCGCCGAGGTCTTCGACCACCTTGCGTCCGACGACACCTCGCGCACGACAACAGCAGAGCAACCTGCGGTCGGCAGATTCTTATAAGCGCACGAAGGGGTATATCGGATATGCTCCTTCGTGTTTTTCGCCCTCTTCTGCATCGGGGATATTGTAGGTATAATTCGACATCAGACACGATTTTCACGCCAAAAAATTTGGAAATATAGGGGGGGGTAATTATATTTGTGCCGACAAAAAATACGCACTTTTTACCTATGAAAAAACTTATCCTTGCCATTGCGCTCTGCTTTGCCACAGGCTCGCTCTGCGCATAAGAAATCGGTGAGCCCGACTTTGTCGGCGAGACCATCGTTGTACGCGAAAACGGCGAGAGCCACCTGCTCGAAAAGAGCACCGTACTGCTTCGCACGCGCGTCAATGCCAGCGCAATTATCTTCGGAATCGGCAAAGCCAAGACCGTCATTATGATAGACGGTACGACGGCCGCCACACAGTTGCGTACCGACGAGAATTTCCGCTTCATTATCAAGGCAGTAGATAACCGCACCGACCCGATGTCGATTGTGCAGATTTTCCGCTTCGCCGCCAACAAGAAACAGCGCAAGGCGGAGATTTCATCGACCAGCACGTTCGGCTCGACCAAGAGCAACAAACTCGAATACCTGCCATTCACGGCAAAGAAGTTCGGCGAAAGTTCCTACGAAATCGTATTGAACGAGAAGCCCGCAGGCGAGTACGGCATCATCGTCCGCAACCCGAACCATGTCGATGAGAAACAAATCATCGTTTCGTCGTTCGGCATCACCGAGTAAACAGGACAACCGTTCAAACAACAACGGTATCAGGTAAAGCCCTGATGCCGTTGTTTATTTTTGTGCGCCACCGCCCTGTTTAGAACTGCGCCATCAGGCTCGGGAGCCAATAGACGAAGATGCCGCCCAAGGCAGAGAGGACAATCAGCAAAATCGGGTTCACCTTGCGGTAGGAGCCATACAGGCACCCGAGGAAGAAGACCCAACTCCACAGGTCGATGAAGTTCGCCTCCTCGTCGGTCTTCGGGAACATCAGCAACAGTGCCGCCGCCGCAATCATACCGATGACGACAGGTTTCATACCCTCGATGATGCCGTGCATATAGCGATTGTCTTTCAGTTTGAGGAAGAACTTGGTGAGCAACATCATAATCGTCAGTGCGGGCAGGCACACTGCGACCGTCGCCACGACCGACCCCCACACACCTGCCACGGAGTAGCCGATGTAGGTTGCCGAGTTGATGGCAATCGGACCGGGAGTAATCTGCGAAATGGCGACTATGTCGGCAAACTCGGCAGGCGAGAGCCAACCCTGTTGCTCGACAATCTCGTTCTGAATCAACGACAGCATGGCGTAGCCGCCACCGAAGCCGAAAAAGCCTATTTTCAGATAGGACAAAAAGAGTTGCAGGTAAATCATCGCCGAGCCTCCTTTCTTGCCATATATATGCTCCACGCCAAGCCCGCAGCCGCGCCCGCGATGAGTATGTAGATAGGCGAAACGCCCGTACCCCACACCACCAGCGCGACAACCGCGGCAATGGCAATCAGCCACCAACCCATACCGCGCGTAAGACCGGCTATTGGCGCGATAATCAATGCCACGACGGCAGGGCGCATAGCCTTGAACGCCGCATCGACGACGGCATTCTGCCTTACGTCGGCAAAGAACATTGCCACTATCAGGATAATCACGAACGACGGCAACACCACACCGAATATCGAAGCCAATGCCCCCGCATAACCGCGCATCTTATAGCCGACAAACACCGACGTGTTGAGCGAAATCGGACCCGGTGCCGACTGCGCAACGGTCAGCAGGTCGAGAAAGTCGCCCTCGGCAATCCACCCCTTGCGGTCGATGACCTCGCGCTGAATGAGCGGAATCATCGCGTAACCGCCACCGAAGGTGAACAGCCCGATTTTGAAAAACGACCAAAAAAGTTGAAAAAGCATAACTATCTATGTTTCAAATTATTCACAATCGAAGCAACTGCCGTTGCCATAACTGCCGCCGTTTCGGTACGCAGGCGCATATCGCCGAGCGTAATCTCCTCGTAACCGCACTCCTCGACGGCAAAGCGAATCTCCTCGGGCGAGAAGTCGCCCTCGGGACCAATCAGCACACGCGCCGACACGCCCGACGGCAGAACATCGGCGAGGTAGGCTTTCGCGTGAATAGGCTCGTCGCAATGCGCTATGAACTTGCGCCCCACGAACGGTTCGGCAACGAAATCGCGCAGCGGCGTCATATCGCGCAACTGCGGGTGGTAGGCTTTGAGCGACTGTTTGACCGCCGCCGTAACTACCTTATATTCGCGCTCATACTTGATTTGTCTGCGTTCGCTGTGGTCGCACAAAAGAGGGACAATTTCGGCAACGCCAATCTCGGTCGCCTTCTCCAAGAACCACTCGAAACGGTCGATGTTTTTGGTCGGCGCGACAGCCATCGTAAGGCTGTACGGCAACCGCCCGTACTCGCTCTCGGTGGCGACCACGCGCACCGTGCAGTGGCGGTCGGAGGGAGCAACGACCTCGCAACGGTACATATTGCCGCGTCCGTCCGTAATGTGGAGCATATCGCCCGCACCAAGACGCAGCACGCGCACGGCATGGCGCGACTCCTCCTCCGAAAGCGTATATTCGGGCGGAACGATGTCGGGAGCATAAAATAGTTGCATACCTCTGTAAATATTACTATTTTTGCGCAAAGGTAACATTTTTTGAGTTAAATGAAGCGTTTCGCAACCATACTGTCTGTTATAGTTATGATTTCCGCCCTTAACGCCTGTCGGTCGGACAAAGAGAATCTGCCCAACCCGTTTTTCGAGGAGTGGGACACGCCCTACGGCACACCGCCGTTCGACCGCATACGCGCCTACCACTACGAACCCGCCTTCGAGCGGGCAATGTCGTTGCACGACGAGCAGATTGCCGCAATAGCGACCGACACCGCCGAGCCGACATTCGACAACACCATAGTCGCCTACGACCGCTCGGGGCAGGCACTCGATACGGTCGAGAACATCTTTGAGATGATGTGCGACACCGACACCGCCGACGAGTTGCAACAGGTGCAGGAGCGCATCGTGCCGCGCCTTGCCGCCCACGACGACAGCATAAAGATGAATGCCGCGCTGTTTGCCCGTATAAAGCAGGTCTATAACAAGCGTAACAGCACCGACCTCACACCCGTGCAGGTGCGGTTGGTCGAGAAAATATACGACGAATTCGTGCGCAGCGGTGCCGACCTTACGGACGAAGGCAAGGTGCGGTTGAAACAAATCAACGAGGAGTTGTCGCTCGCGAGCGTGCGCTTCGGCAACAACATTCTCGCCGAGAACAACGCCTTCCGCTTGGAGTTGGAGGGGACCGACTTGGACGGACTGCCGTCGTCGGTCTGCGATGCCGCACGCGAAGCGGCAAAGCGCGAGGGGTGCGATGACAAATACATCTTCACACTCCACAAGCCGAGTATGCTTGCATTGCTGACCTACTCGTCGCGTCGCGACCTGCGCGAAAAGATATACAAGGCATACCTCAACCGTTGCAACAACGGCGACGAGTACGACAACAACGCCATCATCAACGATATTGTCCGCTTGCGCACCGAGAAGGCGCATTTGCTTGGCTACAAATCGTATGCCGAGTATGTTACGGCTGACGAGATGGCAGCCTCGCCGAAGAATGTCTATGCGTTGTTGGACGAGATTTGGCAACCCGCGCTCGACAAGGCGAAGCAGGAGTTGGCGGATATGGAGGAGTTGTTCCGCAGTGATGTTACGGACGAAAACGAGGCATTCGCCTCGTGGGACTGGTGGTACTACGCCGAGAAAGTGCGCCGCCGCAACTATACACTCAACGAGGAGATGCTGCGCCCCTACTTTGCGCTCGACAATGTGCGTCAGGGCGTGTTCAATCTTGCCAACAGACTGTATGCCATCACATTCCGCCCGATTGTCGCACCGCTCTACAACGACGATGTGGCGGCATTCGAGGTGCTGGACAGCGACGAGTCGCACTTGGGCATACTCTATTTCGACTTCTACACTCGCGCGAGCAAGAGCCAAGGCGCGTGGTGCGGTTATTTCCGCTCGCCGAGCCACGACGACGAGGGCAACCGCATAGCACCCGTTGTCGGCATCGTCTGCAACTTTCCGCGTCCGACGGCATCGTCGCCCGCACTGCTCTCGACCGACGAGGTGCTGACGCTATTCCACGAATTCGGACACGCGCTCCACTTCCTCTTCTCCGATGTCGAGTACAACTCGTTGCTCGATGTCGAGGGCGACTTTGTGGAGTTGCCGTCGCAGATTATGGAGAATTGGGCATTGGAGCCCGAGATGCTCAAAACCTATGCCGTGCACTATCGCACCAACGAAATAATCAGCGATTCGTACATCAACCGCCTGCGCAACAGCGCGACATTCAATCAGGGCTTCGCCACGACCGAACTTGTCGCTGCCGCGCTGACCGATATGGACATACACTCGACGGAGGACTATAAACCGATAGATGT
>JBNMLI010000013.1:0-15345 GCA_050874765.1 Alistipes sp. | reverse complement strand
GGTGCGGGTCGCCCGTGAGCATTCCGCAGCCTTCGACCTCTTCCCAACCGGTGTAGCCGCGCACACCGAGGCGTTTCATCTCTTGCAGCACCTCATCGTAGAGTGCCTGATTGCATGACAAAAATATCGCTTTCATAACTTATTTACGCATTTAATTGTGCCTGTTTACGCTCCAAGCGACGCTGCTTGCGCAGTGCCAGCGAGGTGAACAATACCGGAATGAGGAACAGGGTGATGAGTGTCGAGAAGGAGAGACCCCAAGCGACAGCCATACCGAGCGAGTTCCACATCTCGGCACCTACGCCCGTACCGACTGCCATAGGTACCATACCGATGACGGTGGTCAGCGTGGTCATAAGGATAGGACGCAGACGCGAGCGGCCTGCCATCACGACGGCATCGTAAATCGGAATGTCGCGGTCGATACACAAGCGCGTGTAATCGACAAGCACAATACCGTTGTTCACCACGATACCGACCAACATCAGGATACCGAGCATACCCATCACACCGACAGCCGTACCCGTAAGCCAGAAGCCGAGGAATACACCGACGAGAGCGAACGGCAACGAGAACATAATCACGAACGGGTAGGTGAGCGACTCGAACTGCGATGCCATAATCACGAAGACGAGTATCACCATCAGAGCCATCAGCGTAATCAAATCCTTGAAGGTATCCTGCTGGTCCTCGTACGTTCCGCCGAACTCCCACGAGATGCCTGCCGGCAACTCCATCTTCTCGATACCTGCGGCAGTAGCCTCGATAATCTGCGAAAGGGCATAGCCATGACCTACGGAACCCGAAATTTTGATGTAACGCGAACGGTCCTTACGCTCGATGGTAGGAGGCGTGGTGGTTTCGAACACACGACCCACGTCGCGCACCTTGATAGCCTTGCCTGCCGAGTTGTAGAGCGTAACGTTCTCGATGTCGGCAACCGACTCGCGGAACTTCTTGGCATAGCGCACCAGAATATCGTACTCCTCGCCGTCCTCGCGGTAGTATGACGCAACGGAACCGTTCACGCGGTTACGAAGGAATGTGGCAGCCGTAGCGACGTTCAGTCCGTTCATCGCCAACTTCTCGCGGTCGAACTCGACCTGAATCTCCGGCGTGTATTCATCACGCGAGATGGTAACCTCGGTACAACCCTCGATGCCAAGCATCATCTGCTTAATCTCCTGTGCAACGCGGTCGGTTTCGGCAAGGTCGTAGCCGTAGAGTTCGACATCGACTGCCGTCTGACCACCCGCACCACGCGACTGACCCGACTCCAATACTTGGAAGGTACGAATCTCGGAGTATTGGCGCAAATCCTCACGCATAAGGTCGCAAATCTCCGACAGCGTGCGCTTACGCTCGGTCTTCTTGACGAGCGACACGTTGAACGACATATAGTGGGTACCGTTATCCTGAATGGCGGCAAACGTATTGTCGGTATCGGCGACACCCTCGCTGACGCTTATGGTCTTGATTTCGGGATACTTCTCGCGGAATTGGCTCACTATGCGCAGTGCCAGTTCGCGGGTAATCTCCTGACGGGTACCGACAGGCAACTTGACGGTGATACCGATACGGGCATTATCCTGCGTCGGGAAGAACTCGGTTTTGAGGTTAGGACCTACGCCCACCACAACCGCAAGGAAGAGTGCAACCGCACCCGTAACAAATGTACGGCGATGGTGAACAGCCCAATCGAGTGCGCGGCCGTATTTGGCATCGAGCCAAGCGACGGCGGCATCGACATACTTCTGCAACGACGACTTCTTCGGGTGGAGTTTCATCATCAGCGAACACAGCACCGGAGTGAAGGTCAGCGCGGCAGCCGTCGATACGGTGAGCACGATGGTTACCATCCAGCCCATAGGCTTGAACAGCACACCCGCCATACCCGTAATCATCGTCAGCGGCAGGAACACGGCAATCGTGGTCAGCGTCGAGGCGATAACCGACACACCGACCTCCTTCGTAGCGAAGATGGCTGCCTGTTTAGGACGCTCGCCCCTATCGACGTGGGTCGTGATGTTCTCCAACACCACAATGGCGTTATCGACGACCATACCGATTGCAATGGAGAGCGAACTCATCGTGATGATGTTCAGCGAATCGCCCGTGGCGAGGATATAGATAAGTGCCGAGAGCAACGATATCGGAATGGTCAGCACGATGATGATTGTCGCACGCCAACGACCGAGCGAGAGCATCACGACGACCATCACGGCGATGAAGGTAATCATAATCGTATCGACCAACGAATCCGCCGTATCGAGAATGTTGTCCGAAGTATCGATGAATGGCTCGACACGCACGTCGGACGGCAGCGTCGGAGCAATCTCGGCGAGTTTCTCGCGCACCTTCTTGGCGATTTCCACCGAGTTGGCACCCGTCTGCTTCTGGATAATCATCAGACCCGAACGCTCGCCGTTGTTGAAACTCTCCTGCGTGCGCTCCTCCTGTGTATCGGATACGGTAGCGACATCGCGCAGATAGACATTTGCGCCGTTATGCGTACCGATAACCACGTTGAGCATCTCGGCAGCATCGTCGAACTCTTGGTCAACACGCAACGAGTAGGTGTTCGAGCCGACGTCCATCGTACCACCCGGAATCGAGCGGTTTTCGTAGGCGATGACCTGCGCTATGCCCTCGATAGTTACGCCATACGCCTCCATCTTGTAAGGGTCGCAGTAAATCTGCACCTGACGCTCGGGGATACCCTGCACCGACACCGTACCGACGCCGCTCACACGGGCAAGCGGGGTCGAAACGCGGTCGTCGATGATTTTGTACAGACCGCTCCAACTCTCGTTCGCCTTGATGGACATCAGCATGATAGGAATATCGTCCGTACCGAACTTGAAGATGATTGGCGTATTCACATCGTCGGGCAGCGAGTTGCTGACCATATCGAGTTTGTCGCGGATATTGGCTGTTGCCACCTCGACATCGGTACCGTACTCGAATTCGAGCGTAACGACCGAGATGTTCTCCTTCGATTTGGAGGTGATGTGTTTCAGGTTATCGACACTGTTGAGGACGTTCTCCATAGGTTTGGTAACGTTCTCCTCGATATCGACCGCACTCGCACCCGGATATGCCGTGATGACCATAATCTGCGTCGTATCGATATGCGGGAAGAGGTCGATAGGCAGTTTCAGGTACGAGAACACACCGAGTATGGCGATTGTCGCGAAGACGAGAATCGTCGTTATCGGATTATGTACTGCTGATTTATAAATGTTCATTGCTCGCTAATTATTTATTGAGTTCAACCTTTTCGCCGTTGGTCAGCACGTTCTGACCCAATACGACCAACTGCTCGCCTGCCTTGACACCCGACAGGATTTCGTACTCGTTGTCCATACGACGACCGAGTTCGACCTTGCTGTAACGCACCGTGCTGTCGGCGGGGTTATAGACATAGACATAGCGGTCGCCCGAGCCCATCAGTTTCATCACCGCACGGTCGGGTACCACGACGTGGTTCGCCTTGCCGTAAGGCATCGTTACGCGGGCAAACATACCCGGACGGATACGCTCGTCGGAGTTCGGGAGCGACACCTCGACAGGGAATGTGCGGGTGGTGTTGTCGATGGTAGGATAGATGCGCTTGACCGTACCGACGAACTGCTCGTCGCCATAGGCATCGAGCGTAACGTAGATTTTCATACCGCGCTTAACTATCGAGAAGAGGTTCTCCGACACGTTAATCATAATCTTGACGGGACGAATCTGCTCGACAACCAAAATAGGGTCGTTGCCCGACATATCGCCGTTATCGTAGTTACGCGCCGTAACTATGCCCGAAACGGGCGATACAAGCGTCGTATTCTCGACCAAGTTGTCGTAGGTCGATTTGGATACCTCGTAGGAGAGGCGGCGCGAATCGAACTCCGACTTGGAGGCACCGCCGAACTCGTAGAGTTCCTTCGAGCGGTCGAACTCCTTGCGGGCGTTATCCATTTGAGCCTTTGCCTGCACCAATGCCGAACGGTCCAATTCGACAAGCAGCTGACCCGCCTTGACGTGGTCGCCGACATCGAACAAAATGCGCGAAATACGGCGTGCCGACTGCGGCTTGATGTTGTTCACGACCTGCGCCTCGACAGTTCCCGTGAAAGAGGTCTGCTGAATGACATCGCGGCTGTCGACGCTCTCCACCGAAACCTTGTGCAGAGCCTCCGCTTGGTCGGCCTGCTGTTTGGAGTTGTTTCCCGAGCAGGAGACACCTGCTGCAACCACGCTCGCACAAAGGAGCGATTTCAAAATTACTGATTTCATAGTTTTTATATTCTCTTCTATTATTTATTCTCCATATTACCCAAAATCTTGTCCAAAGCGACCTTCGACGTGAGGAAGTTGTAAACCGACTGGTTGCGGCTCAACTCCGCCTGCGTAAGTGCCAACTGCGAGTTGTCGATTTCGACCAGCGTGCCGCTGCCGACCTCGTAGCGTTTGACGGCGATGTCGTAGCCGCGCTTGGCTTGGTCAACCGTAGCGTTGGTGGCGTGGAACTGCTTGACGCTCGTATCCATACTGTTTACGCACTGTACAATCGACACGCGCAACTGACGCTCGGTGTTCTCGCGCTGCAACTCGATGTTCGAGAGGTTCAGGCGAGCCTGACGCGTTGCCGCTCGCTTGGCGTTACCCGCGAAAATCGGAATGTTGAGTTGCACGCCCGCATACGAATAGGGATTCCACGCATCGCGCACGAAGAACTTGCCGTCGTTGCCGAGTGCCGTATAGAGGTAGGCGGCATTGATGGAGAGCGTCGGCACGTTAGCCAACTTGGTTATTTTCAGAGCCTTTTTCAACTGCTCGGTCTGCAAATCCAACTGCTTCATCGTGGAGTTCTCGTCCAAGTTGAGTTGGGCGAGGTCGTAGCCGTACTGCATTGCCTGCTCGTAGTCCATGAGCGAGCCGACGACATCGATATTGCGGTTGAGGTCGATGCCGAGCAACGCCTTCAACTGCCACAGCGTGAGTGTTACGCTGTTCTCTGCCTCGAAGAGGTTGGGAATGGCGTTCTGCACCGACACGTTCGAGGTGATGAGGTCGTACTCCGAAACCGAGCCGACATCGTATTTCTTCTTTACGTTCTTGTTGTTCTCGACAGCGTTGTCGTAGACACGCTTATATACGTTGAACGACTCCTTGGCAAGCAGCACCGAGTAGTAGGCTTTGGTAACCTGCTCGACCATATCCAGACGCGACGAACGTGCCTTCTCGACAGCGAGTTCCACGTCGAGAGCCGACACTTTGAGGCTCGTCCACAACTGGGCGTTGATGATAGGCATCGATGCCGTAACACCGCCGCTGAACGAGTTGTCGCTGCCGACCTTGATGGACTGCGTCTTACCGCCGAAATCCATACTCATCGTCTGCTTCTCGATGACGCGCTGGTACTGCGCCGTAGCGTCGATTTTCGGATAGAGGCTCGAATAAGTCCCCTGTTTGGCGTAGCGTTTGATTTCAATCTCTTGGTCGGCGATTTTGATTGTCGGATTCTCGCTCATGGCGATTTCCAAAGCCTGCTCCAATGTGAGATTGAGCGCATCGGACTGCTGGGCAGTAGCGGTGAAGCCTACTGCAATCAAGCCCAAAAATAAAACCAATTTTCTCATACTTTTTTACGAATATAATTTTCTCTCTATGTTTCCGATTTTGTACTGCTCTTTGAGCTTATCTATGCGGCGAACGCCCTCGACGGTCGCAATGCCGCGGAAGAAGTTCACGATAGAGTACATGAGCGCGTCTTTTTGCGTAACGCCGTCGGGCAGTGTCATATTGTTCTGTCGTCCGAATACGACAGTTACGGTGTAATAAAAGATAGTAACCGACAAATCGATATTCACGCTCCGCTCGATAAGACCCGCATCGACAAGCGCGACAAGCATACGGCGCAGGCGCGCCATTCCGTCCTTGGCGTGTTCCAAGCGCAGACGCTCGAAGACGGCAGGATAGAACTTTTGCAGGTTGCTCATCATTCGGTGGTGGCTCTCGGCACCCGAAAGCATCACGCGGAAACCGATGAACAGAGCCTCCATTTTGTCGTTGTGAGTGCCGCATTCGCGTTCGATAAGGTCAATCTGCTCGCGATGCAGATAGTCCATACAAAGGTAGAGCAACTCCTCCTTGTCGGCGAATAGTTCGTAGAGCGTGCGCTTCGACACACCGAGCGACTGGGCGATATCGTCCATACGGATAGACTTCACACCCAACTCGGCAAACATCTGCGCAGCCTGTTCGATTATGTGTTCTCGTTGCGACATTATACTTTCTTATGATTCAACGGCGCAAATATACGGCAGAAAACTTTATAAACCAAAAAAGTTTTCAAGTTTTTGCGATTTTATTCTACCTCTGCACTATCCTCTTTGGTGTATGGTGGCACATAAAAAGTTACGAGTAGTATGCCCTGCAACAATCATACTACTCGTAACTCAAACATCTGCCGACATTTATTTTCGCCCCGCTATGCGTCGGAAAGGCAGTTTCAGCACCCCGAAGAATGCCTCGCCGAATATGCCGCTCGACATTTTGGATTCGCCTGCCGTGCGGTCGATGAAGATGATGGACTCCTCACCGATGCGGAAACCCAATCGCCATGCCGTATATTTCATCTCGATTTGGAAGCCGTAGCCGACCATCTGCACCTTGTCGAGGTCGATTGCCTGCAACACCTCGCGCCGATAGCCCACGAAACCCGCCGTCGCATCGCACACGGGCATACCCGTAACCGCACGCACATAGCGCGATGCGAAATAGGACATCAGCAGTCGCGAGAGCGGCCAATTCACCACATTCACGCCACGCACATAGCGCGAGCCGACCACCACATCGGTATCGGTTGCCAGTCGCTCCGCCAAGCGGTGCAGGTCGTCGGGATTGTGCGAGAAATCGCAATCCATCTCGAAAATCATATCGTAGTCGTGAGCCAACGCCCAGCGGAAGCCCTCGATATATGCCGTACCCAAGCCGAGTTTGCCACTGCGGCAAATCAGGAACACGCGGTCGGAGTTGAGTTGTCGCTCACCCTCGATAATCGCGGCAGTGCCGTCGGGCGAACCGTCATCGACAAAGAGCATATCGAATCGCTCGGCGAGCGAAAGCACCTTGGCAATCATACGAGCCACGTTCTCGCGCTCGTTGTAGGTGGGGATAATAACCAATTTGCGCATAATCACATCATTTTACCGAATCGGTGCCACCCCAGCAGGTAGCGGAGCAACACCATACCTTTATATATATATGGCGACTCGCCCACCGCCGTTGCGCGGATTGCCTTGCGTTCGCGTGCGAGGCGCGGGTGCCACTTTATAAAATCGCGATAGGCTGCGGGCACAGCCTTGAATCCGCCCCAGTTCCCGCCAATCAGATAACTCACGGCGGCAACCATATCGAGCAGCGGGCGCACGACGGCGACCACGGCACGCTGTGCGGGCGAGGCACAACGGTAGAGCATGGCGAGGTTGTTGCGGTGGTTGAGGAATATCTTGCGCGGTGAGCCGACGGCAAGCGTTCCGCCACCAAGGTGATAGACGCGGCTTGCAGGCTCGACCGCGACGGCGTAGCCCGCCAGTTGGGCGCGCCAGCAGAAATCTATCTCCTCCATGTGTGCAAAATATGCACCACAGAAGCCGCCCAGCGCACGGAACACATCGGCTCGGCAACACATAGCCGCACCGCTTGCCCAGAATATGCGGCGGCGGTCGTCGTACTGTCCGCAGTCGCGCTCAACGGTGCCGAGAATCCGTCCGCGACAGAACGGGTAGCCCAGAAAGTCGATATATCCGCCCGCAGCACCGGCATATTCAAACTGCTCGCGTCGCTCGTAGGAGAGGATTTTCGGCGCGACAACCGCCACCTGCGGGTCGGCAGCAAGCGTCGCCGTGAGCGGTTCCAACCACCCTGCGGGAGTTTCGACATCGGAGTTGAGCAGCACGAACGCTTCGTAGCCGTCGAGCAGAGCCAGCGCGCGGTTGTAGCCCTCGGCAAAGCCGTAGTTCGCGGCAAGGCAGAGCAAGCGCACCGTCGGGAACTCCGTGCGCACCACCTCGCGCGAGCAGTCCGTCGAGCCGTTGTCGGCAACGACTATGTCTGCCGTCGGCGTGGCGGCAACCACCGATGGCAGAAAACGGCGCAGATGCTCTGCCCCGTTCCAATTCAGTATGACAACTGCCGTTTTCATCTGCACATTTTCCCCTCTACACATACGCCGACGGCATCAGCCCTCGCGTTTGAAGCTGTTGTCGGGCATACGCTTATACTTCCAGCGGTTGTGCGACCACATCCACAACTCGGGACGGCGCACAATCGTACGCTCCAACGCCCGCACATAACGCTCCGTAATCTCGTACGGCTCGACCTTCTCTTTGCCGTCGTATATCAATTTGTATTCGCAATGGTAGTAGCCCCGTCTGATGCGTTGCAGTTCGAGGTAGAAGACGGGCAGTCCGAATTTCAGTGCCAACTGCTCGCCGCCATAGAAGAAGAGCGAGTCGTGGTTCAGGAAGCGGTACCAATGCACATCGCCGCGCGGCGGGCTGTTTTGGTCGGAAATCAGACCGATGACGAGGTGTTTGCCGTCGATGCCCTCCTTATGGTTCATATAGAAGCGCATAAATTGGTTGCTCGCAACGGCATCGACCGACCGCATACGGCGCAGACGCTGATAGAACTCGTCCATCGCAGGGTCTTTTATCGGGTGGTATGCCACCACAATGCGGTGGCGCGACAGCCACAGCGAAGCGAAGGTGTAGTACTCCCAGAAGCCGTAGTGCGAGGTCAGCGCGACAGCGTTGCGACCCGCTATGATTTGCTGTACCTCGGCGGTGCCGTGGAACGTTACGCGGCGCGCACGTTCGGCATCGCTCATACCCGATAGGGTGATGGTGTTGATAATCATCTCCGCCAGCGAGCGGTAGTATTTGTGGCAGATGGCGACAATCTCGGCGTGGCTCTTCTCGGGAAACGAATCGGTGAGTTGGCGGATTATCAGGCGACGGCGGTAGCGCACCACAAATCGCAAGATGAAGCAGACAACCTCCAACAGCACATAGTATTGGAACCAATAGGGCAACACGGCAATCGAGCGGCACAGAATCCACATCGACTCCGCACGCACGCTGTTTATTACGTTCTTCACCCTATCCGACATAGCTCTTACTCCTTATACTCGTCTGCCTCCTCGGCGGTGCGGCGTTTGCGTCCCTTGCCCGACAGTACAATGACGAACTCGCCCTTCGGCTCGTGCGTGCGGAACCACTCCGCCACTTCGGCAAGAGTACCGCGCACCGTCTGCTCGAACTTCTTGGTCAGTTCGCGCGACACCGACACCTCACGCTCGGCACCGAACACCTCCGCCATTTGTTCGAGGCACTTCACCACACGAAACGGAGATTCGTAGAAAATAATTGTGCGCTCCTCGTCGCGCAACTCCTCCAATCGCTTGGTGCGACCCTTCTTCTGCGGCAGGAAGCCCTCGAAGCAGAATTTGTCGCACGGGAATCCGCTCTGCACCAGTGCGGGAATCAGAGCCGTTGCACCGGGCAGGGTTTCGACCTCGATGTCGTGTTCGATACAGGTCCGCACCAGCAGGAAACCCGGGTCGGAGATGCCCGGTGTACCCGCGTCGGAAACCAGCGCGACATTGCGCCCCTCCGCTATCGTCCGCGCAAGAGCCTCGACGGTGGCGTGTTCGTTGAACTTGTGGTGGGCGCGCATAGGCTTCTCGATGCCCAAGTGTTTGAGCAACACGGCACTCGTGCGCGTATCCTCGGCAAGAATCAAATCGACCTCCTGCAACACGCGGACGGCACGCAGTGTGATGTCGTCGAGGTTGCCTATGGGCGTCGGTACTATATAGAGTTTTGCCATTTGCGTAGAACTATTTGCCGAAGCGGCGCTCAATCAAATCCATAATCAGACGCGCGCCCTCCGAGTCGCTGTGCCAAGCGTAGTGTTCGACTATATAGACCATACAATCGTCCAGATTGGCGCACGCATCGATGGCTGCAATCGCACACTCGTACTCCGCTTCGTCGCCACCAAAGAGGTCGCGAATGAGCAGAAAGCGGTCGTTGATGCCTATCGCCTGCCGCAACGATGCCACGGGTGTCGCTGCCGCAATATCTTTCGGGCGCGAAATAGTGTCGCACAGCCGTTTGTCGTCGGCATTTATCACGTCGCCCAATACCCGACCTTCGTCCGTTTGCGCAACAGTCGGCTGTTGTTGCGGTTGCGCAGGTGCGGCTGACGGTTGCGGCTCGGGCGCAACGGCTTGCTGTTGTTGCTGTTGTTGCGGAGCATCGCCATAGAGCGACATAATCGCTCTGCGATTGGCTTGGCGCGGCAGGAATATCTCCCTTTCGTCGGGCTGTGCGGCACGCTCTTCTTGCGGTGCCTCGACTTCGACGGCACTTTGCTGTGTTTCTGCCTCCTCTTGCGGAGCCTCGACCTCGGCAACCTCTTGCGGAGTTTCGACTACCTCTTGTACAGGCTCTTCGGCGACCTCTTCGGCATCCTCTTGCGGAGTTTCCGTTACCTCTTCGGCAGGCGTTTCCTTCGCCTCTTCGACCTGCACGACGGCAGGCTCTTGCGCCTCGACGGCAGGCTCGACGATTACCTTCTCGACAAGCGGTTCGGCGACCTCTTCCGCAGGCTCGGCATCGGCAAAGCGCACAGCCTCGTAGATGCGGCGCAACTCCTCCAAAGCCAAATCGCGCTCGACGGCAGGCACGCTACCCTCGCGCCACCCCTCGACAAGCGTTTGCAGGCGGTGCAGTCCGCACAATATATCTTCCTGATTCATTGCTCTCTCAAATTAAACGGTTACACTATTTCTGGCGGAAATAGATTTGGATAGGCACGCCCGAAAAATCCCAATGCTCGCGCAACGTGTTCTCGATAAAACGACGATAATTTTCGCGAATATATTGTGGCAGGTTGCAGAAAAATACGAACTGCGGCGTAGGCGTAGGCAACTGCATGGCGTATTTTATGCGGATATACTTGCCCTTGGTTGCAGGCGGCGGAGTCTCCTCGATAATCGGCAACATATAGTCGTTGAACTCCGACGTAGGAATCCGTCGCGCACGCGACTTGCAGACACGGATTGCCGTCTGCAACACCTCCAAGATGCGCTGTTTGTTGAGTACCGACGTGAAGATAATCGGAATATCGTTGAACGGCGACAGACGCTTCTCGATAGCCTCGCGCCACTCCTTCATCGTATTGTTGCCCTTATCGACCAAGTCCCACTTGTTCACCACGATGACGCACCCCTTGCGGTTGCGGACAATGAGGTTGTGGATATTCAAATCCTGCGCCTCCAAGCCCTGCTGTGCATCGAGCATCAGTATGCAGACGTCCGAAGCCTCGATGGCGCGAATCGAGCGCATCACCGAGTAGAATTCCAAATCCTCCATCGTCTTGCCCTTCTTGCGCATACCCGCGGTATCGACCAAGTAGAAATCCATACCGTATTTGTTGTAGCGCGTGTGAATCGAATCGCGCGTCGTGCCGGCTATATTGGTTACGATGTTGCGCTCCTCGCCCAGCAGTGCGTTGGTCATCGACGACTTGCCGACATTCGGACGGCCGACAATGGTGATGCGCGGCAACGCCTCCTCCGTTTCGGCGGAGCAATCCTCGGGCAGGTGGCGCAGAATCTCGTCCATCAAATCGCCCGTACCGCTGCCCGACATCGAACTGATGCACATAGGGTCGCCCAAACCGAGCGAGTAGAACTCGTGCGACGAGTAGATGAGGTCGTAGTTATCGACCTTGTTGCAGACCAAAATGGTGCGCTTCTTGGCACGGCGCAGAATCTCCGCCATCATCATATCGAGGTCGGTAACTCCCGTCGAAACCTCGACCAGAAAGAGTATCACGTCCGCCTCCTCGATGGCGAGCAACACCTGACGACGGATTTCGTCCTCGAACACATCGTCGCTGTTGACGGCATAACCGCCCGTATCTATGATGGAAAATTCGCGACCGTTCCAATCGGTTTTACCGTAGTGGCGGTCGCGGGTCGTACCCGCCGTCGAATCGACTATCGCCTGACGCTGACCGACAAGACGGTTGAAGAGTGTACTTTTGCCCACATTGGGGCGACCTACTATTGCAACAAGGCTCATAATTATCGCTTTATTATATTGTGCAAATATAGTCTTATTTTTGCAGACTAAAAAATTTAGACGGGCGGACTGCCGATTTTCGCAAAAAATCACTATTTTTGGAGGGTTATATCCGTCCGTTGCTTCGCAAGTGTGGCAGTGCATCGGGCAAAACCTGAAAGAGCAATGAAACGATATGTTACGATAGTGATGCTTGTTGCGGCGATGCTCGCCACCGCCACGGCAGCGGCAAGCGGCAAGGAGCGGCGCAGCAAGGGCGCGCCGAGCGTGCGCTTCGAGTGGGGACTGACGGCGGGCGTAAACTGTCCGTGGATAAAGAGTAATCTGACGGACGATGCCCTGCGGCTGACCGCGCGCACGGGTTTCTCGGCAGGTTTCCACGCCGCCATAAAGTTCGACCGCTGGATTGCGCTGCAACCCGAGGTACTCTACACCTACACCCCCATTCGCATCAACGACTCGACAACGGGCTTCGGGGCGAGGGTCAGGGCGCAATCGATACAGGTGCCGATTATCTGTTCGTTCCGCGTGTGGGTGTTGCGCTTCAACGCAGGTCCCGTCGTAACGCTCATGGACAACCCGACCTATCGCGACAAGGAGGGCGAGAAGGTGATGTTCGGCAGGGTCTATCCTACCCTCTCCTACATGGCGGGCGTGGGTGTGTGCATCATGCAGCACCTGCTCATCGACCTGCGCTACTGGGGTCGGTTCAACAAGACCACCAACCACTTCTCGACCGACTCGGCACACGAGGGTCGCGAATTTCGCACCTCGACACGGAGTGTGCAACTGAAAATCGGATATTTGTTTTAACACCATACGATGACGGAAGCAGTCAGCAAGGAGATTATCGTCGAGAACATCGACACGCGCGAACTCTACGGCGCGAAGAACGTATATTTGGAGCAAATCAAGGCTCTGCACCCGAAACTCAAAATCATTGTGCGCGGCTCGACGCTCAAAGTGCTGGGAAGCAAGAGCGAAACCGAGCGATTCGAGCGACAACTGCGCGGACTCATAGCCTACTACGACCGCTACGGTCATATCTCGAAGGAGGTCATCGAGCAGTCGTTCTCGGGCGGGCTGTCGGGCGAGGGAGCCGAGCCGTCGGCAAAGGACGACCACGGCATAATCGTCTATGGCAACAACGGCATCGTCGTCAAGGCTCGCACAGCCAATCAGCAACGGTTGGTGGATATGTACGGCAAGTGCGACCTGATATTTGCCACGGGACCTGCCGGCTCGGGCAAGACCTACACCGCCATAGCCCTTGCGGTACGCGCTCTGCGCGACAAGCAGGTGCGCCGCGTGATACTGACGCGCCCCGCGGTCGAGGCGGGCGAGAAGTTGGGCTTCCTGCCGGGCGACCTGAAAGAGAAACTCGACCCCTATCTGCAACCGCTCTACGACGCGCTGAACGATATGATTCCCGCAGCCAAGTTGCAGAAATTCATCGAGGACGGCACGGTGCAGATTGCTCCGCTGGCATATATGCGCGGTCGCACGCTCGACAACGCCTTCGTCATACTCGACGAGGCGCAGAACACCACCCTCTCGCAAATCAAGATGTTCCTCACCCGTATGGGTCGCAATGCCAAGTTCATCGTTACGGGCGACGTTACGCAGGTCGATTTGCCGCGTCGCAGCGACAGCGGACTGGTACGCGCCATGCAGACGGTGCGCGGCATCGGCGGCATAGGCTTTGTCGAGTTCGACAAGGGCGACATCGTCCGCCACGACCTCGTCAAGCACATCGTCGAGGCTTTCGACCGCAGGGACAAGGAGCGCGAGAGTGCCAAAGAGAGTGTCGAACAGCAAAAAACCGAACGCTTATGAGCGAGAATATAACCGACCTCACCGACCGCTGGTTCGTGATTGTCAATCCCGTAGCAGGCTCGGGGCGCGGGTTGGACGACTTCCCGCAGATTTCGCGTCTGCTGCGCAACAACGACATTCTGCACGACGCGGTGTTTACCGAACACAAGTACCACGCCACCGAACTGACCGTGTCGGCAGCCAATCAGGGCTACCGCCGCATAATCGTGGTCGGCGGCGACGGCACGCTGAACGAGGTGGTGAACGGGCTGTTCATACAGAAGGTGGTCAAACCGTATCAGATTCTGCTGGCGGTGATTGCCGTCGGCACGGGCAACGACTGGGTGCGCACGTTCGGCATTCCGTCGCACTACTCGGAGGCGATTCGCGCCATACGCGAGGAGCATTCGTTTTTGCAGGACGTAGGCACCATCACCTACACCGAAGCGCACTACACGCAGACGCGCTATATGGCAAACGTTGCGGGTATGGGCTTCGACGCATTCGTCATCTCGACCTACAACCACCTCAAAGTGAAGGGCTATTCGGGCAAGTGGCTCTATCTGTTCAGCATTCTGAAATCCTACTTCCGCTACAAGTCGGCGGGTGTGAAAATCCGCGTCGACGGCAAGGTCATCTTCAACGACCTGATGTTCAGCCTCGCCATCGGTATCTGTAAGTTCAACGGCGGCGGTGTGCAGCAACTGCCCAACGCCTTGGCGGACGACGGACTGCTCGACCTGACCATCTTCAAGCCCATACACTGGTGGCACATCATCTTCCGTCTGCAAAAGTTGTTCAACGGCGACATCTACGAAATCGGGCATGTCATACACGCGCAGGGTCGCAACGTGCGCATCGAGGCATCGCCGATGCTGCAACTGGAAACCGACGGCGAACTGTTCGGCGAAACACCCGTCGAAATCAACGTCGTCCCGCGCGCCATTCGCGTCGTCGTTACGAAGGAGTTTCTGGGAGAAGATTAGTTTTAGTGGGTAGTGATTAGTAAGTTGTGTATGTTTGGTCGATAGTAAAAAAAACTATCCACTACTCACTATTAACGGTAATGATGCCAAAAGTGGCGCTTATTATAGGTAATTATTTGGGCAAGAAATTAATGTTTCTTGCCCCTGTTTTTGGTTGCTTTCCCATCGTTGCTTTGCAGAAAAAGATACCACTTGACAAAATCCTTAAAATGCTCATTCGACAGCCCGCGATGCAATCGCAGATGGTCTTTCAAATGACCGAAAAATGACTCGATGGAATTAGAGGTTTTCGGAACATTTGGGAATCTGGTATAGTTAAACATATTCGGTATGGCTCGCATAATATGAGTCGCACTACGATGCAGCATCTTATGCGTAAACCACCATTTCCCGCT
>JBNMLI010000012.1:0-15460 GCA_050874765.1 Alistipes sp. | reverse complement strand
TTGTGTAAGTTATACGTTAATTTCGCGATAAAGGAAAACAGCCCCGCAACCCCACAAATCGGACGGAACGATTTATAAAATTTTAAGCGCAAAGATAACATTATTTTACAAATTACCGCACTGCCGATAACGAAATTTTCAGTCAATCTTTCAAACGCGCCGACCGCCGACCGACAAAAAATGCGCACGGCACACCGTGCGCATTATCGATTCGGTTGTAAATCCGACAATTACCCGACGCATGTTGCGAATTTGCAGCACACTGTCGCTTATTGCAAGATTGATTAAACCATACCCGAGAAGCCCATAAACGCCATAGCCAGCAACGAGGCGGTGATGAGCGCAATCGGTACGCCGCGGAATGCCTTCGGCACCTCCTCGAACTCCAAACGCTCGCGCAGACCCGCAAAAATCACCAGTGCCAGCGCGAAGCCGATGGCGGTCGAGGTGCTGTAAACGACGCTCTGCAAGAGGTTGAACTCCTTTTGAATCATCAGGATAGCGACACCCAGCACGGCGCAGTTGGTCGTGATGAGCGGCAGGAATATGCCCAACGCCTGATAGAGCGACGGCGACACCTTTTTGAGGATAATCTCGACCATCTGCACCAAGGCGGCGATGACCAAAATGAAGACTATTGTCTGCATATACTCGATACCGAGCGGCACGAGAATGCAGGTCTGAATCAGCCACACGACAACCGACGAGAGTGCCATGACGAAGGTTACCGCCGCACCCATACCGAGCGAGGTTTCTACCTTCGACGACACGCCCAAGAACGGGCAGATGCCGAGGAACTGCGCCAAGACTACGTTATTGACAAATATCGAGCCGATAATGATTGCAAAATATGATATTTCCATAGCCTATTTTTTTACGAATTTGTTGAACAATACCATAAGGAATCCGAGGACAAGGAATCCGCCCGGAGCAAGCACGAACACGAGCGGCATATAGTCGGCACAGCCGAGTGCGCAGCCGAAAATCGCGCCGCTGCCCAGCACCTCACGCACCGCACCTATGGTGGTCAGCGAGAGGGTGAAGCCCAAGCCGATGCCCAAGCCGTCGAGAGCCGAATCGAAGATGCCGTTCTTGGAGGCAAATGCCTCGGCACGACCCAGAATGATGCAGTTCACCACAATCAGCGGGATAAACACACCGAGCGAGGCGTAGAGCGCAGGGACGTATGCCTGCATAAGCATCTGAATGACGGTAACGAACGAGGCTATGATGACGATGAATGCAGGAATGCGCACCTTGTCGGGAATTACGTTCTTGACCATTGCGATAGCCATATTCGACATAATCAGCACCGCCATGGTGGCGACGCCCATACCGAAGCCGTTGGCGGCGGAGGTCGTCGTACCGAGCGTCGGACACATACCCAGCACCAGCACGAAGGTAGGGTTTTCGCTGATGACACCCTTCCACACCAAAAGCAGTTTCTCGCGCAACACCGCACCGAACGATTTGCGGGCGGCTGCCGTTTGAGCCGTTGAAGTTACATTATTTTCCATTCTCTTCTCCTTTCTCTGTTTGGGCGGTTGCACCGCTTGTTGCGTCGGACGCTTTGCCCGTTGCCTTATTATATGCCGCGAGTGCGCGAGCCACCGCATCGGTGTAGGCACGCGACGAGATGGTGGCTGCCGTGAGTGCATCGACATCGCCGCCGTCCTTGCGGACTTTGAGCGTCATCGCGGCAGGCTTTTTATCCTTAAAACTTGCGAGCAGAGGGTTGCCCTCGTCGCACATCTTCGCGCCCAAGCCCGGGGTTTCGTTCTGTTCGAGGACGTTGATATTCAGCACACGACCCTCGGTATCGAAGCCGACCATCAGGCGCACCAAGCCGCCGAAGCCCGCTTTCGTAGCGGTTTTGACGGCATAGCCCACCGCAGCACCTGCCGCCGAGGCTTTATATACCTCGATTGGCAGTCCGTCGATTTCGTAATCCATGCGGTCGGTCGCCTCGAATTCGGGCAGGACATTGCGCAGGGCCGACTGCTCCGCCTCTGCCTTGGCATCGGCGATAGGCTTTGCGGTAATCATATTCACGACACCCACGCACACCGAGCATACGAGCGTAATCGCGAACAGCACCAGAACCATATTTTTAAGTGAACTTTTCATACTCTCTCCTCCCCTATTTTGCGCCGAATCGCTTTGGTTTGACATATTTGTTGATGAGCGGCGTGAGGCTGTTCATAATGAGGATTGCGAAGGACATACCCTCGGGGTAGGCACCCCACAGACGTATGCACATCGTCAGCACACCGATGCCGACACCGTAGATGAGCATTCCGCGGTGGGTCATTGGCGAGGTAACGTAGTCGGTCGCCATATAGACAGCACCCAGTATTGCACCGCCACCGAGCAGGTGGAAGAGCGGGTATTGCCACAAGAGGTTCGCATCGCCCTGCATGCGCGTGGCGGCTACGCAGAGTGCGAACAGAGCCATAGTACCGAGTACTGCCACAGGGATATGCCACGAAATCACCCTACGCCACAGCAGATAGACGAAACCCAGCAACAGGGCCAGAGCCGCGATTTCGCCGAGCGAACCCGACATTGCGCCGAGGAACATACCCTGCGCATCGAATTCGGCGAAATTGACCTTACCCTCGTTGAGTGCCGTGAGCGGCGTTGCGCCCGAATAGGCATCGACAAAGCCCGCAAGGCGCGGAGCAGGGAACGAGGTCATCTGCACGGGATAGGCGATGAGCAGGAAGACGCGGGCGGCGATGGCGGGGTTGAACGGGTTTTTGCCCAGACCGCCGAACGGCATCTTGGCGACACCGATTGCGACCAACGCACCTACGACGACAATCCACAGCGGAATGTTGGCAGGGAGGTTGAATGCCAGCAGCACGCCCGTAACCACTGCCGAAAGGTTGCAGATGGTCAGCGGACCGCGAACAATAAATTTTTGGATAAGGAACTCGAACAGCACGCAGCATGCGACCGACACGGCGGTGATGAGCAGTACGTTCAGTCCGAATACCCACGCCGACACGACCAAAGCGGGCATAAGCGCGATGACGACGTCCGCCATAAGGCGCGTAGTCGCGTAGTCGCTATGCAGGTGCGGTGCGGGTGAAACGAAAAATTGGTTTGCCATATTTGTAAATTTTTATTTTCTCTTTTTACCGCGCACTACTTTTTGGCGTTACGCGCACGAATGATTCCCATGACGGTCTGCTTGCCCAAGCGCACATAGTCGAGCAACGGAATGTAGGCAGGACATGTGAACTGGCAGCAGCCGCACTCGATGCAGCTTGTTATGTCGTTGCTCTCCAATGCCTCCCACGCCTTCTTGCGGGCGAGTTTGGAGATGAGGTATGGCTCCAAGCCCATCGGGCATGCCTCGACGCACTTGGCGCACTTGATGCAGGCACTCTCCGTGCCGCGGCGCACCTCGCGCCCGTCCATAACTACTATGCCCGAGCAACCCTTCATAACAGGCATTGCAAGGTTTACCAGCGGACGACCCATCATCGGTCCGCCGTTCAGCACACGCACATCGCCCTCGGGCAGACCACCGCACTTGGCAACGAGTGCCTCGACGGGCGTCCCCATACGGGTGAGCAGGTTTTTGGGAGAGGCAAGGTGTTTGCCCGTCACGGTAACCACACGCTCGATAAGCGGTTTGTGCTTCTGCACAGCCTCATAGACAGCCACTGCCGTCGAGGCATTGCATACCACCGCACCGACATCGATAGGCAATGCGGGCGGAGGCGGAACCTGACGACCCGTAACGGCGGCAATGAGTTGTTTCTCGCCACCCTGCGGGTATTTGGTTTTGAGGCTCAACACCTCTACGCGCTTATCGTCGCCCAGCAACGCGCGCAAGTGCTTGACGGCATCGGGCTTGTTGTTCTCGACACCGATATATGCCTTTTCGACACCGATGGCACGCATCAGAATGCGCGTACCCGCGATGAGCATCTCGCCGCGTTCGAGCATCGTGCGGTAGTCGGAGGTGAGGTATGGCTCGCACTCGACACCGTTTATTATAAGCGTCTGCGCGTGCTTGCCTTCGGGAATCGACAACTTGACATGGGTCGGAAACGTCGCTCCGCCCATACCGACGATGCCCGCCGCCTTGATGCGCTCGATAATCTCTTTCGGCGCAAGGTCGCACTCGGCAACAAGCGTCGCACTGCGGTCGATTTCGGGCAACCACTCGTCGCCCTCGCGCTTGATTGTTATCATCATCTGGCGCAAGCCCTGACCATTGGGCTGCATATCGACTGCCGTAACCGTTCCCGAAATCGGGGAGTGAATGTTTGCCGACATAAAACTGCCCGCCTCGGCAATGAGCTGACCGACAAGCACCCGCTCGCCTTTGGCAACCTTTGCCACGGCAGGTGCGCCGATATGTTGCGAGAGCGGAATGTTCACGACATCGGGCAAATCCATCACCTCGATGGCACTACCCTTGCTCCACGCTTTGTTATCCGACGGGTGAACACCGCCAATAGGAAAACTCCTCATATATTTCGTTTGCTTTATTATTCGTTACTCTTTTCGGTTGCCGCTTTCGGCGCGGTTGCCTCCTTTGGTGCCGCCGTCTTCGGTGCGGCAGGTTCCGCCTTCGGAGCGGTCGTCTTCGGAGCCTCCTCCTTCTTTACGAGCGGAGCAAGACCGACCATTTTGATTGCGCCCGTCGGGCATTCGCCGACGCACTTACGGCACAAGCGGCACTTGGCAGAGTCGATGAACGCCACGTTGTTCTCGACCGTGATTGCGCCGAACTCGCACACCTTGAAGCACTTGCCGCAGCCTATGCAACCCGCCTTGCAAGCCTTCATCGTAACTGCGCCCTTGTCCTTGCTGACGCACGAAACGTAGATGGCGCGGTTCTTCGGCCACTTCTTGCGCAACTCGATGATGCCCTTCGGGCAAGCCTTGACGCAGGCACCGCAGGCGGTACATTTGTCGGCATCGACCTCGGCAAGACCCGTTGCTGGATTGACGTGGATTGCATCGAAGGCACAAGCCTCGGCGCAGTCGCCATAGCCCAAGCAGCCGTAAGCGCAACCCGTTTCGCCGACATAGAGCGACGAGGCGATGGCGCAGGAGTGCGCACCGACGTAGGTGTTGGTACGCGGGCGTTTCTCGCACGTTCCGCCACAACGGACGGTGGCAACGGTCGGCTCCTTGACGGGTGCCGTCTTGCCCAGATAATCGGCTATGCGCTTCATCGTATCGGCACCGCCGACAGCGCAATAGAGCGAGGCGATGTCGTCGCGCTCGACCATTGCACCGGCAAAGGCGCGACAGCCCGCAAAACCGCAACCGCCGCAGTTGGCACCCGGCAACATCTTCTCGACATCGTCGATGCGCGGGTCCTCCTCGACTTTGAATCGCTGTGCCACGAAGTAGAGGACAACCGCCGCAACGATGCCCACGACGCACAGCGTCAGAACTGTAAAAATCAGAGTATTCATGTTATACCTATTCGGTTTTTGATATTATAAAATTTACTTTCCGTGAAATCGTGCGGCGCAACCCGTACAGCACCGCATAATAAACGGCAATCGCCAAAATCGAAGCGACTGCCGCAATCTGCTCGCCTGCACCCGCACAAAGCGATATGACGAGTGTTGCAATAAGCACAACGAGCGGAGCAACGTAGCCCAGCACAACCGCCATCGCACCCACGCTGCCGCGCGAGGCGACCACGACGCGCTCGCCCACACCGAACTGTCGGGCATCGGCGGTAGCAACATCTATAATTTTGCGGTCGGTGGCGTGTCCCATTGCACACTGTCGGCGTGCCGCGCAGGCTCCGCAAGCCTCGCCCGCCTCGACCTCGACGCGCACCACGTCGTCCGAAACAAAAACGACCCTGCCCTCGTGTTCGATTCTGCTCATCGCCACCCCGTACTATGCAAAATTAGTAACCGTATTTGTTGATGAGCGGCATCAGACGCTCGTGCTTGAAGGCGCACGACGAAAGGCGCAGAACGGGAGGAAACTGGTAGCGTTTTTTTTCGTTCTCCATAATCATCGAGTGGATACGCTCGACGACATAGGAATCGAAGCCCGCATTGACAATCTCCTCGCGGTGCTGACCCTGCTCAATCATACGCAGCAGTATGGCATCGACGACCTCGTAAGGCGGCAGAATGTCGCTATCCTTCTGGTCGGGGTGCAACTCCGACGACGGCTCTTTGGTGAGTATGTGTTCGGGTATGACGTTATTGAATTGCTTGTTGATGTAGCGGGCAAGGTCGTACATTTCGGTCTTGTACAAGTCGCCCGTAACGCTGAATGCACCTGCCGTATCGCCGTAGAGCGTACACAGACCCAGCGCATTCTCGCTCTTGTTGGAGGAGTTGAGCAGCACGTAGCCCGTCTTGTTCTGCAACGCCATAAGCATCGTGGTACGGATTCGCGCCTGAATGTTCTCCTCCGTAAAGTCGAACTCGCGCCCGCCGATGACGGGTTTGAGCGTATCGACGATAGAGATGTATGCCTCGGTGATTGGCAGTACGCTGAACTCGATGCCAAGACTCTTGGCTAACATCTCGGCATCGGTAACCGAATGGTCGGACGAGAATTGCGACGGCATCATCAGTCCGCGCACATTCTCCTTGCCCAGTGCATCGGCAGCGATGCAGGCAACCACCGACGAGTCGATACCGCCCGACAGACCGACGCACGCCTTCGTATAGCCGTTCTTATGGAAATAGTCGCGCAGACCGAGTACGGCGGCGCGGTAGTTCATCTGTGTGCGGTCGTGGCGGAAGAGCGTGTCGGGAAGGTCGATTTCGGGATTGTCGCCGTCCATATCGTAGATGGCGAAATCCTCCTCGAAACTCTTCATCATAAGGGTCAGATGACCGCGGTGGTCGATTACGCCCGACGTGCCGTCATAGACGATTTCGCCCGAGCAACCGATTTGGTTGATGATGACGATATTTTTCGATTCGACGAAAGCCAGATTGTGGAGACTCTCGTAGCGGCTCGACAACATACCCTTGCCGTAGCGGCGGGCGTTGATGCTGATGACGGTATCGACATTGCAGTCGATATCTTTGAGAAAGCGGAAATCGTCGCCCACGACCACTGCCACGCGCTCGCCTGCGACCTCGACGCTCTCGACACCGTCGCCACTCGACAGGAAGCCCATTTCGCGGCGGGCGGTGATATTCTTTTTGGTTACGAAGCGGACTATGCGGCGGTTTTCAATCACTGCCGCCGCGCTCAACGTTCCGCGCGACGAGAGAATCGGCAGACCGACTATGGCGGCAACCGTATCGCAATGCTCGGCTATGCGCCCGAGCGACTCCTCGCACAATTCGAGGAATGTCGTTTTGCACAGCAGGTCGAATGCGGGAGTGCCGCTGACCGACTGCTCGGCAAAAATTACCAAATCCGCCTTTTCGCGCTTGGCACGCTCGACGGCATCGATGATTTTCGATGTGTTGCCGTCGATGTCGCCTATGGTATAGTTTAATTGAGCAAGAGCGATTTTCATCTGCTTCAAAATTTTGTAGTTATGGTTTCAATCGGCAAAATTAACTATTATTTCCTTATATTTATAAAGATTCGGCCCTTTTTTGCCTTTTCGCCGTTGTTATTTCTTCACGAGAATGCGGTACGACCAAGCCGGCGTTTCGCCCCAAACGTGTTCGGGGAGCGCGTAGTCCGCGCCCGTCATCGCATCTCGGTATTCGCCCGCATAAATGCCTGTATGGTAGTCGCTCAACACGTTGTAGGGCGAGAGATTCATCAGTGCGACGACGCGATTGCCCTCGCACTCGCGCACGAAGGTCATCATGCAGTCGGGTGCGTTGTTGTTAATCTCGATGAACGAGCCGCCCGCATCGGCAGAGCGCAAGGCTGCATTGGCGTGTTTCAGAGCGCACAACCGTCTGTACAGCAGCGTAAAGCGATTCTCCTCCTGCGGCGGCATCGCGTCCTTGTCGAAGAAGGCGAACGAGTGGTCGTAGCCGTACTCCTGACCCGTGTATATAAGAGGTAGCGACTGCGGCAGCAGGAATGTCAGTGCCGCCATAATCTCCGCCGCCGCACCCAAGCGTGCGAACTCGCTGCCGTTCCACGAATTTTCGTCGTGGTTGGAGGTGAACATCAGTCGCATAGCCCACTGCGGATAGCGGTCGCGGTCGGCGTAGATGTAGTTGCGCAAATCCCACACGCGCCGACGGCTTTGGGCGACGTCGCACATCAGGTGGTGCAGTTCCCAAGTGTAGGAGGCATCGAACGCGCAGTCGAACAGATTTTGCTCCTCCGCCTCGGCGAGCATAAACACATCGGGTTTGACGGCCTGCAACGCCGCGCGCGCCGTCTGCCAAAATTCGATTGGAACGAGCATCGCCATATCGCAACGGAAACCATCGACGGCGTGGTCGCGCAACCAGAAGGTCATCGCGTCGATTTCGCCCTGCCATACGGCGCGGTTGGCGTAGTTGAGTTTGGCTGTATCGTCCCAGTCGCACGGCACCTTTGCCGAGCCGTCGGCATTGCGTTCGTACCAGTCGTAGGGACACTCCGAGAGCCACACCGCATCGCGCGAGGTGTGGTTGGCAACCCAGTCAAGCAGCACCCGCATACCGAGGCGGTGCGCCTCCGCCACGAGCGCATCGAAATCCTCCATCGTGCCGAATTCGGGATTGACGACGCAGTAGTCGCTTATCGAGTAGTAGGAGCCGAGCGAGCCTTTGCGGTTAACCCGTCCTATCGGATAGACGGGCATAAGCCACAGCGCGTCAATGCCTATGCTGCGTAGCAGCGGCAGGCGGTCGATGGCTGCCCGAAATGTGCCTTCGGGGGTCATCTGGCGAATGTTCATTTCGTAAATTACGGCATCGTAACTCCAAGTTGCGTGTTTCATGACGGAGATGTAAATTATTTGCGCCACAAAAATAGTAAAAGATACGGAAGCGCAATTCAAAATTTTCGGCTTTATACATTGCGGATTCAATATAAAATCCTATCTTTGCGACTACTTTGTGTCCGTATGCAGAACCGCCAAAATATCGGGCTCAAACATAGCAGATTGACATTTTTACCATTAGCAAACAAAACACACCACGGAAAAATTTACAAAACGATAATGATGAAAAATCTCAAACAACTCTTTTTTCTGACAGCCATAGCACTCGGCGTTGCGGCTTGTTCTCCGCAGAAAAGAATCATCTACTTCCAAGATGTGCAGGACAATGCGGCGATACAGACGGTGCAGAACCAGCAAATCAGAATAAAGCCGCTCGACAGGCTCACGGTCGTGGTTTCGAGCAAAGACCCCGAACTCGCCGCGCCATTCAACTCGACAACCTCCTACAACTCGCTGTCGAGCAATCCGCTCGGAGCATCGAGCGTAAACGGCACGCAGTCGTTGCAGGTGCGCACGGTCGATGAGAAGGGTTACCTCTATATGCCTATTATCGGCGAGGTATATTGCGCGGGCAAGACCCGTTCGGAACTCGCCGACGAGATAGCAAAGGATATTATCGGCGGCGGCTACATCAGCGATGCCTCGGTGAACATACAGTTTGCCGATATGAAGGTGTTTGTGTTGGGCGAGGTCGGCCACCCGGGTCAGTTCGACATCACGCGCGACAAGGTAACCATCTTGGAGGCTTTGGCGATGGCTGGCGATATGACCATCTTCGGTAACCGTTCCAACGTCAGCGTACACCGCAACGATAACGGCACCAACAAGGTATATGTACTCGACCTGCTCAAATCGGACTGCTTCACCTCACCCGGTTTCTATCTGCAACAGGGCGATGTGGTCTATGTTCAGCCGAACAAGTACAAGGCTGCAACCGCCGAAATCAACCAAAACCGTACATTCTGGATTTCGATTGTCAGCACCCTGCTCTCGGCAACATCGATTGTGTTGGCGATTATGAACTATACGAAGCCGACAAACTAAACTAACAGCAATCTATAATAAAAATAGAAAAATGGCAGAACTGAATCTCAACGACTCGACCGTCAGCAGCAATGTGGCGGGTAAGGAAGATGTGGACAACATACAGGCGTTCACTTTTCAGGACATAATCGAAATCGTACTGAAAAAGTGGTACTGGTTTGCTGCGTCGGTATTTGCATTCTTGCTGATAGGCGGAGTGTACCTTATGCGTACTTCGCCCGTATATCAGCGCAATGCGACCATTATGGTCAAGGACTCGCGCAAGGGCAGCGGCTCGACGGAGATGGCGGCATTCAGCGAATTGGCAGGCCTGTCGTCGCGTCGCAATGTCGATAACGAACTCTTCGTGTTGCAGGCACGACGACTGATGCTCAACGTGGTGGACAAGTTGAACCTCACGGTGAACTACACCACTCGTCAGGGGCTGCGCACGGTAGATTTGTACAAGCGTTCGCCGATTGCGGTTACCTTCGTGAACAACAACGAGAATGCGGCATGCTCCTTCCGCGTAAAGTTGGGAGAGAACGATGTGGAGATTTCGCACTTCTCGCGCAGCAAGCAGAAGGGCGAGGACGACAGTGCCGACAAGCACTTCGCCGCAACCGCACCTTACGGCGAAACCATCGTAACGCCTAACGGCGAGATTGTCGTCGATAAGACACTCTATATGGACGAAACATACGTCGGTCGGACCATCAACGTGTCGAAGCAGAATCGCGAGGTAGTCGCTGCGCGCTACCGCACGGCTACGCAGTCGGCGGTTGCCAACAAGATGTCGTCCATCATCAACATCTCGCTCAAAGATGTCGTGGCGAAGCGTGCCGAGGACGTCATCAATACCCTGATTGACGTTTACAACTCCGACGCGGTATATGACAAGCAGCAGATAGCCGAGGCTACGGCAGACTTCATCGACGCGCGACTGCTGATTATCAGCAAGGAGTTGGGTTCGGTCGATAGCGACATTCAGTCATTCAAGAACAAGAACAACATGGTCGATATCGAGGCAGAAACCAAGCGCAACATGACCGAGAGTTCCAAACTCAAAGAGGAGGGATTGAGCGTTGACAGCCAAATCGAGATGGCAAAGTTCATCAAGGATTATCTGAACGACTCGGACAAGGAGTGCAGCCTCATTCCGGTAACCAACACGGGCGAGAACTCGTCGGTGCTCTCGAAGCAGATTGCCGACTACAACGAACTCGTGCTGCGTCGCGAGAAGCTGATGCAGAACGGTGCGACCAACAACCCTGTCATACAGCAGTTGGACCGCGACCGCACGACCATCAGAAACTCGATTCTCGCCTCGCTCGACTCGAACATAGCGACACTCGAAATCAAGCGCGACAACCTGCGCCGCGAGGAGAACAAGACCAACACGCGAATCAGTTCGGTACCTTCGCAGGAGAAGGAGTACCTCTCGATTGCGCGTCAGCAGCGCATCAAGGAGGAGTTGTACCTCTACCTGCTCAACAAGCGTGAGGAGAACGCCATTTCGCTCGCCATCACCGAGAACAGTGCGCGTATCATCGACTCGGCATTCGGTCCGCTCAAACCTATTTCGCCACGCAAGCCTATCATTATGTTGCTGATGCTGGTTTTGGGCTTTGCCGTACCGTTCTCGATTGTCTATCTGCGCGAGATGTTCAACACGGCAGTTCGCGGCAGACGCGACATCGAGCGTTGCACGAGCGTGCCTTATCTGGGCGACATTCCTGTCTTCGAGGGCAAGATGCACCGCAGCGTTGCCGTTCGCGAAAACGGTCGCGACAATGTGTCGGAGGCATTCCGCATCATTCGTACCAATATGACATTTATGAATGCGGGCGAAGGCAGACAACAGGTGATACAGGTAACATCGTCCAATGCCCACGCCGGTAAGACGTTCATATCGACCAACCTCGGTATGACCATCGCCTTCTCGGGTCAGAAGGTGCTTATGATTGACCTCGACCTGCGTCGTCGCACGATGTCGAAGCACATGGGACAGCGCAACAACCCGAACGGCGTATCGCGCTACATCAGCGACCGCTCGATTCATGTGAAGGATATTATCGCCAAGAGCGGTCTGCACGAGAATTTCGACTGCATCTATGCCGGTTTGCAACCGCCGAACCCTGCCGAGATGTTGCTGTCGAGCCGCTTGGACGAACTCATTGCCGAGTGCCGCAAGTTGTACGACACCATCATCATCGATAGCGTGCCTGCGCTGGTGATTGCCGACGCTCTGATAACGAGCCGTATCGCCGACCTCTGTCTGTATGTCGTGCGCGAGGGCTTGCTCGACCGTCGTCAGTTGCCCGACATCGATGCACTCTATCGCGAGAAGAAGTTGCACAATATGTGCGTGATACTCAACGGTGCGTCGGAGCGCAACCACCGCTACGGATATGGTTACACCTACACGTACGATTCGGACGGCGACGAGCCGAAGTCGCGTTGGCAAAAGATTTTTGAAACGGTCGGCTTGGGTAACATTTGGAGGCGATACAGTTCAAAACATTCGATATATTAACAATTTAACAATCCCCTACGCTCGACCGCGGCTCACCCAAAAGCCCAATCGGGCGTAGGTTTTATAAGGAGGAGGGAGAGATTTTTATGGCAGGATTGATTATCGCCGTCGATTTCGACGGAACATGCGTAACGCACGAATACCCGTATATGGGTGTAGAAGTCGGTGCAGTGCCGGTATTGAAGGAACTTACCGACCGAGGCTATCGGATTATCCTCTACACTATGCGCAGCGGCAAGTTGGAGAAAGAGGCGGTCGAGTGGTTCAAGCGCAACGGTATTCCGTTGTTTGCTGTGAACAGCAATCCCGAGCAGAAGAAGTGGACGAAGTCGAACAAGGTCTATGCCGACCTGTATATCGACGACAACGCACTCGGCTGTCCGCTGAAAAAGGACCCCAACTCGACACGCAACTATGTCGATTGGGAGCGCGTGCGCGAATGGCTCGTAAAAGAAGGATTTTTGTAGGCTGGCAGTGATTAGTGGATAGTGATTAGGTTTTTGCGATAAATCATAAAAAAGAGTCATGCCACACGCGCCCGACGGCGCGTGAGTTGGCATCTACCTTTGTGCAAGTGGTTTGTTTTTTGCGGTGGCTATATGCCGCCGCAAATCATATAAAGAAAGTCATTGCGAGAAGCGCGAGCGACGTGGCAATCTACCTTTGTTAGTGAAAAGTGATTAGTGGATAGTGGATAGTGTTTTTTGCAAATAAAATATGAGTCATGCCACGCTCGTTGGAAACGAGCGAGTTGGCATCTACCGCTGTGCATCAACTACACAATGGTAGATTGCCACGGCACTTTCCGTGCCTCGCAATGACTTGTTGGTTTGATGCGCGAGGCTGTTCGCCCCGCGCAAAGACTTTTACTTTTGTCTGAGAGAACTAGGAGGACTAGCACTAACCACTAAAAAACTATTTCCACCAGAAGTGGTTGCGCAGGTAGATGCCGCCACGGACGAAGGGCTTGACCAGAGGGCGCACGACACGTTGCGGGCGCAGGTTCTTGCCACCGACAATCAGCAGCACCGCAATCAGCACCAGCGCGATACCGCAAGCCAAGCGAGCCGTGAATGCCTCGCCGAAGACGGTAACGCCGATGACGACCGCCGTAATCGGCTCCAATGCGCCGAGGATTGCCGTAGGTGTCGAGCCGATGTTATGCACCGCGACGGTCATCATAACGAGCGAGATGACCGTAGGTAGCAACGCCAACAGCCACGCATAGCCCCACTGCGACCAAGTCGTAAGCAGTTGCAGGCGATTTGCGTCGCCCGTGAGCGAATAGAGCATTATGGTAAGTGTACCGAATGCCATAACGTAGAGCGACAACTTGATGGGCGACATCGCGAGTGTCGAGCGGTTCACGACGACTATATAGACGGCGTAGGTGAGCGACGACACTATCACCAGCAACACGCCCGCGGTGCTTAACACGGCACCGTCGCCACCGCGGTACAGCAGACCTATGCCGCACAGCGAGAGTACGATGGACAGCACCGTAACGAGCGAGGTCTTCTCGTGGAAGAAGATAGCCATAATCACCGCCACCATAATCGGATAGACAAAGAGTATGGTCGAGGCTATGCCCGCGTCCATATAGTGGAAACTCAAATACAACGAGAGCGACGAGGCGGCAAACAGCACCCCGAGCGATGCGATGATACCCAGTTCGCGCCACGACACACGCAGCGATTCGCGACGGGCGAACATCAGCGCACCGAGCAACACCACCGCCAGTCCGTAGCGGTAGAACAGCACCGAGGCGGAATTGATGCCGTCGGCATAGAGCGACAGCGCACCGAGCGGATTGGTGCCGTAGGTTACGGCGGCGACGATGCCGCAGAGCGTTCCTTTGGTTTTGGCGTTCATTGTTGCTAATTTTCGACGGCGCAAAGATAGGCAAATAAGGGCGACGTTGTACGCACCCGCCCAACAAAAAAGCGGAGCGTTCCGCCACAACAGGAAACGCTCCGCACAAGAGGAAAACGGTACTACCCTACTTGGTAACCCGTTCGAGCCAGCCGACCATCGAGAGCATCACGCCCATCGACACGAGGCAGATGGCGAGGAACACGCCCCAGCACTCCCAGATAGGCCATGCGTTGTACATCAGCGGGCCGATGAAGATGAAGAGGTTGCCGATAGCCGTTGCGCCGAGCCACAAGCCCTGACACAGACCGACCATGTGGCGAGGTGCGACCTTCGACACGAACGACAGACCCAGCGGCGAGATGAACAACTCGGCGACTGTCAGGAAGAAGTAGGTTACAATCAGCACCCACGGACCCGCCTTTGCCAAGCCCATAGCCGTCATCTGCTCGCCACTCAATGCGCGGAATGCCTCGCCCGACGGATAGCCGCAAACATAGGAATAGACCATCAGGAAGAGGTACGCCAAGCCTGCAATTAACATACCGATAGCGATTTTGCGCGGTGTCGAGATGCTCTTGCCGCGGTGAGCGAGTGCGCCGAAGATGAACATAATGAGCGGCGTCAGTATAATCACGAATGCAGGGTTGAGAGCCTGCCAAATCTCGGGTGCTATCTTGTCGGTATCGACAAAGTCGCGTGCAAATACCGACAACGACTGGCCGTTCTGGTGGAACGAGAGCCAGAAGAAGATGGCAACGCCGAGTACGGCAAACAGTGCGTAGAGGCGTTGGCGAATCTCCTTTGCCATTGCCGTGCGCTCCTCGGCGGTGTAGTTGACCGTCGCGCTCTGCTCCTTCTTGGCAGGTTGCGGGAAGATGCGCTTGGTGCAGAGGAAGATGATGAGCGAGATGAGCATCGCGGCTACCGAGGCGATGAAAGAGAAGTGGATACCCGTGTTAAAGACATCGATATAGTCGGAGCAGAATTGCGTCAGGTTCTCGTAAGGCACCGTGGTAACCTTTGCCATCGTTTCGATGAACTTGGTGGTCGGGTTGCCATCGGCAAGGTATTGGTGGCAGAGTGCCGGCATATCGGCGTTATAGACGAAGTTGTGGACGCGCAACCACCACTCGCGCAGCAGCGGAGCGACAAACGGAGCGACC
>JBNMLI010000011.1:0-15712 GCA_050874765.1 Alistipes sp. | reverse complement strand
CCGCAACATTCCGCCCGACGGCTATGGCGAGGATTCGCTCTTCGCGGCGCGTGTGGCGGCGATTGAGAACAATCCCGAGTTGCGCAAGAGCGTCGGCACGCTCGGTCGTACGCTCGACAAGGTCGGCTTGGCAAATATGCAGACCACGCTTGTGCGCGATGCCATGCACGCGCAGGTGGGCTTCTACCACTATGGCGGAATCCGTCTGTCGGAACTGCCTGCGGGCGATGTGTCGATGGCTACGTTGTTCGACTTGGAGCCGTTCTTCTCGCAGATTTACACGATGACGATGACGCTGGCGCAGATGCGTGCGATGATAATCGCCAAGTACAACGACACGGGCAACGCCAAGGAGGCTCACCGCATAGACTTGTTCAGCACAACGCCTTACACCATTGTTACCGATGCCGACGATATGGCGGTCGATGTGCTGTTCCCCGCCTTGCGCGAAGGTGCGAAATACCGTGTTGCAATGGCCGACTACATAGCCAAGAAATACGCCTTTGATGCAACCGACATCGAGAGCCACTCGACCAAAGTGCTCGATGTTATGGCAGAGCAATTCGCTCACCACTCGCCCGTCGAGTTCGACAACACACCGAAGCAGAAGGTAGTTGTGCACAGATAACGCAAGACCGATATAAACAAAAATAGCGACCCCGAAAAGGTCGCTATTTTTTTGTGTTGCGCGGTAGTGAGTTACTCCTTCATACACCTTACGACGCCTGCCGAAGCGGGCGAGAGTGCGTATGCGCTGCGGTAGGAGAGCGATAGTGCGTCGCAGTAGTTGGTCGAAGGGCGCGAGGTCATATAGAAGCCGTTGTTGCCCGTATGGCGCAGACAACCGCCCTTGCCTGCCGTGCCCCAGCCCTCGCGACAACCTGCGGCAGGGTAGTATGCCGAGCCGTATGCGATGCCGCCGAGCGAGCCTGCGGCAGTGGCTCCGCTTTTAAGTCCCGCCCAGCAACTCTCGACATTGTCGGGTACGCGGTAGCCAGCAGGACACGGGTCGTAGATGGTTTTGCGGTTGCCGCGCGTGCCTTGCTCGTAGCCCCAGAGCGATACGAACTTGGCGTAGTAGGAGTTGAACCACGTTCCAGCACCGCTTTGCAGGTGCGCCGTATCCTCGCCCGAAGCGTCGCCGTTGCGGACATTGGCGTTATAGTAGATGAACGTCGTCGGGTGCGCCGCGGCATATTCGGCACTCTTGCCCGTCGCTATCGCGCTGTCGTCGTTGGCAATGGTGCGGAACGCATAGCGGTCGGCATATTTCGGATTGAAGGTGCAGACAGTCGAGGCGAATGCGCTCTGCTCGCGATAGCCTGCCGCACTCTCGCCCGCCTCGCCGTTGCCGACGAACGGGTCTTTGCGCCCCCATTGGTAGTAGAGTCCGTACGATTCTGCCGAATCGGTGTCGTTGCATAGCGCACCGAGGTTGAGGCTCATGAGCGAGTGCGTACCTCCCGCTTCGTGCAACACGGCAACGGGGCTTTCGCGCGGAATCCAGATGTGCCAACTCCACAGCACGTTGCTCTCGTCGTCAAGCAGGGCGATTAGCGCATTGCCGCCTTCGCGGACGGCCTGCTCGCTGACGCTGAACGAGATGTAGGCGTCCGCCGATGCTCCCCACAGCGCAACCCCGTCGGGACGCGATGCGCGGAACGAGTAGCGACCCGCGCGGTCGATTATGTAGCAGTTCGCGTTTTCCGCTTGGCTCAAATCGGTTCCCGATGCGCCGTGTTGCAGTGCGATGTCGGTCGTGATGTCGGTCGCGCCGTTCAGCCACAAATAGTCGGCAGTGGCGCGCAGCGTGATGTCGTAGTCGGGCACGAACTTCTCCTGCGGGTGGCGGTAGATGGTGTTGCGACGGAGCGTCTTGCCCGTCATCGTGCCGTTGGAGCGGAACATCGCACCCGCCGAGGTTTCGAATTCGACCGAATAGCCGTAGGTGTAGTAGCGTGGCGGCACGGCTACATAGAACGATTGCGGAGTGGCGGAAAGGAGGGTACTGTCGCAATCGAGCGTAACGTACTCCGAATCGAACGGCGCATTGTAGAAGTCGCCACCGTCGAACGTCGCCGCAGGGTCGTCGGCGTTGGCATCGGTCATACTGACGAAGAACTGCCCCGCCATCTTGTCGCCATTGTTGTCGAAGACATTTATGCGGTAGAGCCGCTCGCCTGCGCCCGTGAGCGTGAATTTGAGTATGGCGAATATGTTCTTGAATGCGAACTCGGGCTCGTCGCCGTAGAACAGTCCCGTTTTGCTCTTGGCAACCATAAATCCGCACGAACGGGCATCGAACCCTTCGCCGCGGCGGTACTGCACGCGCGGAGCGTTGAGGATTATCGACTGGTCGCTGTCGTAGTAGAACTCGGTACGCCCGTCGTAGGGGTAGTAGGCGAAGTAGGAGTCGTTGTGCTGTACCTCGTTCTGCATTTGCCCCGCAAAGCGTGCCGTGGTCGAGCCACCCTGCACGACTTGCAAGCGGTTGTTGGGCGCGGTCGCCTTGTTGCTCATCGTGAATACGCCGATTTCGTCGCCTGCCTCCCAACGCACCTGTGCTGATGCCTCGCCCTCGTCGAGCGTTGCACGCGAAGGCGATTCGGTGGTCGCCACGACGCAGAGCGTGTGTCCGTCGGGCGCGGGTTGCGCGGGCGCAGTGTCGTCTTTGGCACAACCGCCGAGCGCGAGTGCCGCCAATATGGTCAGACAATAGTTTTTCATATATAGGTTTCGTTTATAACAAACAACCGCCACCGCACAGCGGCAGCGGTCGTCCGTGTTGCTCGCCGCAAATGCGGACTACTTAATCTTCTCGCAACGAACGGCGTAGCCCTGTGCAATGTGCGACGAGGTGGTCATCGCTGCATTGAACGTGTTCATAGGGGTCTTTGCCGTGGCGGTCATCTTGTAGTAGATGAGGTACATAGCTGTCGCCTTGCAGTTGCTTGTCGCCATGGTTGCCGAAGGCATATAGAGGTAAGCACCGAGCGACTTGATGCAACCCGTGCCGTTGTCGCGGTAGCCTGCGAGCGGATAGGTGATGCCGCTTGCCGTGTCGGTGGCACCCAAGCCGGTGGCAGGGTAGGTGAACGAGGTCTTCGTGTAGCCGCTCCACGTTTCGGCAGAGTTTTCAGGCACTTTGTAGCCCGCAGGACATGGGTCGTATGCGCTCTTCTGCTTGCTTACGCCACCCCACAGGTCGGCGAATGCCGTGTAGTCGCTCGTGAACCACGATTGCGAACCGCCGTTATTTATCTGTACATTGCTTTTCAGATAGGTCATCGGGTTGGCTATGGTGTAGCCGACGCAGTCGGTGATGGTCTCCGAGGTTGCCTCTACGGCGAATTTGGCATCGCCGTTGCCGACATACGATGCCGTGAGCGATGTGCTGAACGGCGTGCTTTCGGTCGAACCTTTCACAAAAGCACCTGCCGACGAAGCCCCGATGAACGGGTCTTTGCGACCCCACTGATAATACAGACCGAGCGACGACGCCTTGCCGATTTCGGTGGTCGTTGCGCCTATGTTGCGGTCCATAACCGTGTGTCCCGCAGCGGCTGCACCCTCACCTACGGCATCGGTTGCCCAGATGTGCCAGCTCCATGCGATTTGGTCGTTCACTTTCAGTGCGATGACGGCGTTGCCCTTGGCTGCCGAAGCCTTGAAATAGATGTATTTGCCTGCGAGGTCGGCGTTGATTGCCGAGCCGTCGCCCTTCGTAGCAGGAAACTTGTAAACGCCCTCTCCGTTTACCATATAGCAGTTGGCACCTGCACCGAGGTCGGTTGCACCCGCAATCTCGTCGAGCGAAACCTCCGATACCAATCCTGCCTCGCTCTGCCACAACCAATCGACCGTCGCCTCGCCTGCGCCCTGCGACTTGAAATCGATGGTCGGCAGCGTGTAAACCACGGCACGCTTTACCTCCTTCGCCGAGCCGTTGCCTACGCTCTTGGTGAGCTTCTCGCCGTCGTTGGCGATGAACTCTACCGTGTAGCCCTTGGCGTATGTGCGCGCGGGAACAATCATATAGAATACCTGCGGCTCGGTCGAAAGAGCCTTGCTGCAAGCGACTTTAATCTCCTTCTCGGTAGCGGCGGAGAAGTCGGTCGCGGTGATGTCGTCGTTTGCGAAATCGACGGTGAACTTGCCTGCCACAGCCTCGTTGTCGTTACCGCGGAATACGATGCGGTCGAGCGTCTTGTCGCCCGTGAGCGTGAATTTCAGAATGGCGTGCAGATTCTTGAACGACAATACAACGCCCGTGCGCGGTGCATCGACCGCCTTGGCAACCATTGCGCCGTAGTTCTTGAAGTTGGTGGCGAAATCACCGCTCTGCGAAGCCGCCAATTCGAGCGTGTATCGGGTCTTGTTGCGCGTGTAAGGCTCTGTGGTGCTTACCATACGGTAAGGGTAGATGCCGTAATAAGTATCTGTCTCCTGTGCCTGCACGATGTTCTCGTCCGAGAATTCGGAGCGGAACTCCGCCTCGGTAACATCGGCGGTCTTAACCGAAAAGAGGTCGGGATAGACCTTGTAGTTCTGGTATTGCGAATCGCTGTCGATAAGGTCGAGAGCCTTCTCGCAACCGTTTTTCATTATGATGCCGACCAAGTCGTACTTCTGCCACTTTACCTGTGCTGCCTCCGCACCCTCGTCGAGCGCGATGCGCGTCGGCTGCTCGATTGATGCGCGAATGGTCAGCGCGTTGTCGTCTGCGGGTTTTACGATGGTGTTGTCGGTGTCGGTTTTGCTGCAACCTGCGACGAATGCTGCCGCGAGGAGCGCAACGGTGTATGCTGCTTTTTTCATCTTCTCTCCTCCTTCGTTATTCGTCCCACTTTTCGTCTGCATAGCCGTAATTCTCGTTTCCCGTCGTACCGGAAATCGAAGTTTCGAAACCTGCCTCAATCGCAACGGCGATGCGGCGGAGTGCAGGTGCGCAATAACGCGCGGTAACAATTTTCTTCATAGTAGTGCTTAAATTATTTGTGTTAAATTAGTTACTGTCCTTCGCAGTGCTTAATTCGTGTGTTGTCGGCAGGTCTTCTGGCTCGGCTCCATCGGCGATGCCTTCCCGAAAGCGCGGCTTTCAGTGGCGTGGTGTATCGCCGTGTTGCGATGCGCAATGTCGGCAACGCAAGCCTTACAGCAGCGGGACTGCTCGGGATTTCCACCCGATTCCCTTTTGATTCCTCGGCGCACCGCCGTGCGCACGGAAACCGACAAGTGCAAAGGTAAAGCAAAACGCGAAAAAATGTTCGCTGCCGACGGATTTTTTTGCAATTCCCGAAAAATGTGTAACTTTGCAGACTTTCGTGCATTAAATGGCGCGGAAGCGAACAGAATTATTAACTTTTTAACGAGCGATTGTATCGCAAAAATTTTTCCACAATGGAGAACAATGTAAAAGTAGCAAACGAGAATTTCGATTGGAATGCGTTTGAGAACGAGTCGAACCTCTACGACCAGCCGAAGGAGCAGATTGCCGAGGAGTACGGCAAATCGATGTCCAACATCGCTGTCGGCGAAACCGTCGAGGGTACGGTAACCGAAATCAACAAGCGCGAGGTAATCGTAAACATCGGCTACAAGAGCGAAGGCGTTATTCCTGCATCGGAGTTCCGCTACAATGCCGATTTGAAGGTCGGCGACAAAGTCGAGGTCTATGTAGAGTCGGTCGAGGACAAGGGCGGACGGCTTCTGCTTTCGCACAAGAAGGCACGCCAGCTCAAATCGTGGGACCGCGTGAACGAGGCTTTGAACAACGACGAAATCATCAAGGGTTACGTCAAGTGCCGCACCAAGGGCGGTATGATTGTCGATGTGTTCGGCATCGAGGCGTTCCTGCCGGGTTCGCAAATCGACGTGAAGCCGATTCGCGACTACGATGTTTATGTCGATAAGACCATGGAGTTCAAGGTTGTCAAAATCAATCAGGAGTTCCGCAACGTGGTCGTTTCGCACAAGGCTCTTATCGAGGCCGAGTTGGAGGCACAGAAAGAGGTCATCATGTCGAAACTCGAAAAGGGTCAGATTCTCGAAGGTACCGTTAAGAATATCACCTCCTACGGTGTGTTCATCGACCTTGGCGGTGTCGATGGTCTTATCCACATCACCGACCTCTCGTGGGGTCGTGTCAATCACCCCGAGGAGATTGTCCACCTCGACGAGAAACTCAAAGTCGTTATCCTCGACTTCGACGAGAACAAGAAGCGTATTGCTCTCGGCTTGAAGCAGCTCACTCCGCACCCTTGGGAGTCGCTCGACCCTAATCTCAAAGTCGGCGACAAGGTTAAGGGCAAGGTTGTCGTTATGGCAGACTACGGTGCATTCGTCGAGATTGCTCCGGGCGTAGAGGGTCTGATTCACGTATCGGAGATGTCGTGGAGCCAGCACCTGCGTTCTGCACAGGACTTCATGAAGGTAGGCGACGAGGTTGAGGCAGTTATTCTGACTCTCGACCGCGCAGAGCGCAAGATGTCGCTCGGCATCAAGCAGCTCACCGCAGACCCATGGGAGAACATCGAGCAGAAGTACCCTGTCGGCACGAAATGCACCGCAAAGGTTCGCAACTTCACCAACTTCGGCGTATTTGTCGAGATTGAGGAGGGCATCGACGGTCTGATTCACATTTCCGACCTTTCGTGGACGAAGAAGATTAAGCACCCGGGCGAGTTTACGCAGGTTGGTGCCGACATCGACGTCATCGTTCTCGAAATCGACAAGGAGAACCGTCGTTTGAGCCTCGGCCACAAGCAGTTGGAGGAGAACCCATGGAACGCTATCGAGGAGCAGTTCGCTGTCGATACGATTCACTCGGGCAAAATCATCGAGCTGACCGACAAGGGCGCAGTCGTATCGCTTGCCGAGAACGTGGAGGGCTTCGCTCCTGCACGCCACTTGGTTAAGGAGGACGGCACGACGTTGAAGGCAGGCGAAACCGCCGACTTCAAGGTTATCGAGTTCTCGAAGGGTACCAAGCGCATCACCCTTTCGCACACCCGCATCTTCGACGATGCAAAGCGTGCAGAGGCAGCTGCCGACAAGGCGGAGAAGAAGGCCGCAGCAGAGGCTACCAAGTCTTCGGTTAAGAAGATTCAGGCTTCGGTCGAGAAGACCACGCTGGGCGACATCGCCGGCTTGGCAGAGTTGAAGGCGCAGATGGAGAAGAAATAATCCGCAAGGATTGTTTCCCCGACCTGTTGCAACTTCGGTTCGCAAACGGCAGGGCTTACCATTAAGGTAAACCCTGCTTTTTTTGTGTCGCGGGACGGACGATTATTTTTGCACGGAAACGAATTCTGATATTCAGTGCGTTAAGTGTTTGTATATACGTTTGTATATATCGGGTTCGAGCATCTTTTTGAGGTTTTTTATATATTTGCGGCGTTAAAAATCAACAAACAATTCAATCATTATGAAAAACATTTTGAAACTTTTTGCAGTCGTGGCAATGGTTGCCGCTCTTGCAACATCGTGCAGTAAGTCCGACCCTGCAACTCCGCCGACCCCGCCTGCTCCGGGTGATGATATTACGCCGGGTACTGTGGAGATTCGTTTCCGTTGCGGTGGCGATTTTACAAAACTTGCGAAGATGAATATACAATTCGTCGGCAATGGCGAAACCATATCGCTTACGGAAGACGACTTGGTCGCAAAGGAGTCTTCGTATACCGACGCTATGACGGGTATCGTCTATAATTTCGACCACGAGTCGGTGCTGACGATGAATGTCGCAACATTGCCTGCGTCGTTTACTTATGGTATAGCATTCGCAGCCAAAGAGGGTATCGATACGGCGTCGAAGTATGATGTTTGCCACGCTATTACGTTTACATACCGTGATAAGAACGGCAAAACCATCTCTGAATCTACCCCTAATAAAGCTCGTTCGATTGGTATCAAGGGCGACAAACTCGACCAATGGTCCTCTACGATGTCGAACACATACAAGAGCAGGGAGTATACAGTGTCGACGGTCGGCAAGGTGGAGTAATACAACCTTATCGATAAGCCAAATCGGTCGGTGCCTTTGCGCATCGACCGATTTTTTTTGTACCACTGCATACTTGCGCCACCTTCTGCGGAATAGGCGTTCCCTCCTCGGCTCCCCCCCCCCGTACAGGCGGGGGTAACAAGGAGATGATGTATGAATATGTTGATAACACAAAAGGCTTCCTATCAGATACACAAAGTCCCCCGCACAGGCGGGGGATTTAGGGGGTGGGTAACAAGGAGATAATTATGAATTGTTTGATAACACAAAAGGCTTCCTATCAGATGCACCAAGTCCCCCGCACAGGCGGGGGATTTAGGGGGTGGGTAACAAGGAGATAATATTGAATGGGTTGATAACACAAAAGGCTTCCTTTTAGGAAGCCTTTTGTGTTAAGGATTTTCTCCTTAACCACAATTTGTCGTCTATGAAACTATTTCATAAACTCCTGAACTTGGTCGTTCGGAACGATTGCCTCTTTGAAAACATAGGCACCGGTCTTCTCCGACTTAACCATCTTGATGCACTTGGTAAACTGCTTACCTACACCGGTTTTCAGGGTTGCGACTACTTTCTTTGCCATAACTCGAAATAATTATTTGATTTCACGATGTAAAGTTACCCGCTTCAAATAAGGATTGTACTTCTTACGCTCCAAACGCTCAGGGGTATTCTTCTTGTTTTTGGTGGTAATGTAGCGGGACATTCCCGGTACGCCACTCTCTTTTTGTTCGGTGCATTCGAGAATGACCTGAACACGGTTACCTTTCTTTGCCATTTTTGCTTAACGGTTTTTAGTAAATTTTCTTGGGTGCAGCGGCCTCTTTGAGTGCAACGGCAAGACCCTTCTTGTTGATTGTTTTGATTCCGGAAGTGGAAACCTTCAAGGTAATCCAACGTCCTTCCTCCTCCGACCAGAAACGCTTCGTCTTCAAATTAGGACAGAACTTGCGCTTGGTTTTGAGGTTGGAGTGCGAAACATTGTTTCCCACAACAGCCACTTTTCCTGTAATTTCGCAGACTTTCATTGTTGATGAATTTTTTTAATTTATCCCCAATAGGGGACGCAAATATAATAAGAAATTCGCAAACTGCAATGTATTTGTATGTTTTTTCGTCATTTGTGCCTAATGGAGCTGCTTGTAGAGCAACTCGATGGCGTATGCCGAGGCTCGCGAGATGACCTGCGAGCGGTCGGTTCCGCAGTCGCGCAGGACGGCGAAAGTTTCCGTCGGCGTCGCCACTCCAATCCATACCGTGCCGACAGGCTTCTCCGCCGTGCCGCCCGTAGGACCCGCAATGCCCGTGGTCGAAATGGCATAGTCGGCGTGCGCCACGCGCCTTACGCCCTCCGCCATCTGCCGTGCCACCTGCTCCGACACAGCCCCGTAACGCTCTATGTCCTCGCGGTTTACGCCCAATACCTCCGCCTTCGCTTCGTTCGAGTACGATACGACGCCGCACAAAAAGTATTGCGAAGCACCTGCCTGCGCCGTGAAGAGCGATGCTATGGCTCCACCCGTGCAACTCTCGGCGACGGCGAGCGTCTGCCGGCGTTCGATGAGGCGGTTGTGTACCAACTCCTGCACCGACGCCTGCTCGAAACCGACTATGTTGTCGGGAATTATCTTGTAGAGTTTCGCAAATTCGCGGTCTATCTCTGCCCGCACGCTTGCGCCATCGACCTCGTAGGCAGACAGACGCAACCGCACCACGTTCGGTGCCGGCAGATAGGCGAGTTTCAACCCCTCGGGTAACGCACTCTCCCAAGCGGCTATGCGCTCGGCAAGCATCGACTCGGCTATGCCCGCGGTAATCATCGTCCGATGCACTATCGAGCGGAGCGTGAAGTGCTTGCGCAGGCGCGGCATCACCTCGTCCTCCATGAGGTGCTTCATCTCGAACGGCACCCCCGGCAACGACACGACCACCTTGCCCTCGCGCTCGAACCACATACCCGGAGCCGTGCCGTGGGCATTGAAGAGTACCGTGCAACACTCCGGCACCATCGCCTGACCGCGATTGAGGTCGTTGAAGGCTATGCCGCGCCGCGCGAGCAGCGTGCGCACATGCTCGGCAACGCGCTCATTATATACGAGTTGCGAGCCGAAATAGCGTGTGAGTGTATGCTTCGTGATGTCGTCTTTCGTAGGACCCAATCCGCCCGTGATGACGACGATGTCGTATGCGGCGAGTGCGTGGTCGAGAGCCGCGCGAATCTGCTCGGCATCGTCGCCTATGGAGGTGCGCTCCGCAACGACAACGCCCGCAGCGTTGAGTGCCTGCGAGATGTACTGCGAGTTGGTGTCGAGAATCTGACCTATGAGAATCTCGTCGCCGATGGTTATGATTTCCGATTTCATATCTTTGTGCCGGACTTGACTTCCGACGCCTGATTTTGCTTCTTGCCGAGCGCACGACAGATGTCGCCGACGAAGCGCGGACCATTATATATATAGCCCGTGTAGATTTGTACGAGCGTCGCACCCGCGTCGAGCATCGCCTTCGCATCGTCCGCCGTCATCACGCCGCCCGAACCGATGATGGGGTAGGTGCCGCGACTGCGCTCGTGAATCCGTCGCACGACCTCAATGGCGCGCTTGGTCAGCGGCGCACCGCTTACGGCTCCGTTGCCTATGCGTTTGAGCGTGTCGCTCGCTGTTTTCAGCCCCGAAGGCTTGGTGGTGGCATTCGTCGCCACGATTCCGTCCAGCGGGGTGTCCATCATTATGTCGGTCATCGTATCGACCTCGTCGTTGGTCAGGTCGGGCGATATTTTGAGCAGTATCGGACGATACTGATTCTGCCCGCGCCGAAAGTCGAACAACGGCTCCAATATGGCACATACGCTCTCGCGCGTGCGCGGTACATACTGCTTGAAGGTGGTGTTGTAACTTACGTTCACGGTGAAATAATCGACATACTGATAGAGGTTGCGGAACACACGCAAGTAGTCCTGCGCCGCCTCGTCGGTCGGCGTAACCGAATTTTTGCCTATGTTGCAACCTATGACAATGCCCTTGTGCGAGTGGCGCAGGTTGCATATTACCCGCTCCAAACCCTTGCTTGCCAAGCCTATGCGGTTGAGTATGGCGCGGTCGTCGGGCAGACGGAACACTCGCGGTCGCGGATTGCCCTGCTGCGGGAGCGGCGTTACCGTACCGATTTCGACAAATCCGAATCCGAGCGCGTCCAACGTGCGGAAAATCTCGCCGTTGCGGTCGAGTCCCGCAGCCATTCCGACGGGATTCTTGAACCGCATGCCGAACACCTCGCGCTCCAACGACGGGTCTTCGACCGCATAGATTTTATGCAACACCCACTTCGTGCATGGCAGTCGGTCGATAAGGCGCAACAGAGCCACGGCAAGCCGCTGGGCGCGTTCCTCGCCGAAAACTATCGAGATGTGTCGTAACAATTTGAACATAAACGTATTGCCTTAAATTTGGGTACTGCCTGCGATGCAAATATAATAAAAGTATGTCAGAAATACTCTTCGCGGTAGCGATAGCCGTTGCGCAGAGCCTCGAAATCCTGCGGTCTTTCGCGCAGGCGGTCGCTCTCGGCGACGATGTCGTAGTGCGTCGTGATTGTCGCGCACAACTCCTGCCACGAAATCGGTTTCGGTTCGGTCGGTGCAACGCTTGCAGGAAACCACTCCGTCAGCGGCAACCCGAAGTGCCGTGCAACGGCGCGAACAGCCATCGCCGAGGCATTTGCCTTGCCCTGCAACGAGTAGCCCGCAATGTGGGGTGTCGCCACGATTGCCTTGTCGAGCAACCGACGGTCGATGTCGGGCTCGTGTTCCCAAACATCTATCGCACAGTCGCGTCCGCTCGCCACGAGTGCCTCCGTATCGACCACCTCGCCGCGCGAAGCATTGATAACCACCGCCCCGCGAGGCATCTGCGACAGCGTTTGCGCGTTTATCAGGTGGCGCGTCGAAGCGTCCAACGGAACGTGCAGCGTAACTATGTCCGCCCGTCCCAAAACCTCGTCGAGCGGCACGAAATCGAGCCCTTCGCGCTCCTGCCGTGGCGGGTCGCAACAGAGCGTGCGGAAACCCCACGCCTCGGCATACTCCTTGATGAGCCGCCCGACATTTCCCACGCCGACAATGCCCAACACGCGCTCCTGCGGTCGGAATCCGAATCGTCGTGCGAGCAACTCCAATGTCGCCGCCACCCACTGCAACACCCCGCGGGCATTGCAACCCGCCGCCGTCGCTACGCCTATGCCGTGCGTGCGACAGTAGTCGAGGTCGATGTGGTCGAACCCTATGGTCGCCGTGGCGATGAACTTTACATGCGAGCCGTCGAGCAGCGCGGCGTTGCAACGAGTGCGCGTGCGCACGATGAGCGCGTCGGCATCGCACACATCGGCGTGCGTGATGCTCACGCCCTCCTTGCGCACCACCTCGGCGTATGGTGCAAATACATCGTCCAAAAAAGGTATGGCTTTGTCTGCTACTATCTTCATTGTCCCGCAATCGTCGCTTCGACTGCCTCCTAAAATTCGCACAAATATAACGAGTAATCCGCCGCATTGTCGGCAATTTGTAATTATTTTTCTAAATTTGTGGCAAATTCGGCTGATTATGGAGATAAATTTTTTCAGACTCGGTGCCGATTCGGGCGACAGCGGTTGCTATTTCCGCGACACCACCTCGCCCGACAAGGCTCGGCTCGTGCTGGTGTCGGCTCCGTGGGGCGTAACATCGGCAGGCGGCGAGGGCACGGCATACGCACCCGATGCCATTATCGATTCGTCGGCACATCTGGGCGAGTTCGATGCCGTGTCGGGCATATCGCTCGCGGGCAATGTGGCTACCGCCCCCATCAACTACGATATTCAGGAGAATTCGCAGCGGCTCGGTGTCGATGCCGACAAAATTATTGCGCACGTCAATGACGGCGGGGTGATTGTCGGCGAATACTTTACGCGCAAGGTTGCCCGCGTGAACGAGGGCTTTGCGCAGATGCAGGCTAATATCTACGCCCAAACCAAACGCTGGATTGAGGCTGGCAAGGCTGTCGGCATCGTCGGTGGCGACCATACGGTCGGCTTCGGTGCTGTGCGTGCCGTTGCCGAGCGCGAGGGCGAAATCGGCGTACTCTACCTCGATTCGCGTTGCGATATGCACCTTGCGGGCGAGAGCAGTTTCGGCTATTCGCACCTCTCTGTCGCACGCAACATATTGGAGGAGATTCCCGCCGTCGGCCGTATGGTGCTGGCAGGTGTGCGCGATGTCGATGCCGAGGAGTACGCTCGCGCAAAAGCCGACCACCGCGTATCGCTCTTTCTGATGGACGATTTGGCAATGCGCCGCTTCGAGGGTCGTGCGTGGGCAGATGTCTGCAACGATATCGTCGCACCGCTCCCCGCGAAGGTCTATGTGTCTATCGACGCTTCGGTGCTGTCGCTCGACTGCTGTCCCCACTCAAAGCAACCCGTTGCGGGCGGTATGTCGTTCAACGAAACGGCTTTCCTCATCAACTCCGTGGTCGCGTCGGGGCGCACCATCGTGGGCTTCGACCTTACGGGCATCGTGCCTAAATTCGAGAACAATATAGATGCCCTGACGGGCGCGCGCCTGCTGGCGAAGTTGTGCTGTGCGACGCTTAAAAACAAAAAATAGTCGATATGAAACGAATTTCGATTTACGCCATGCTCGCCCTTCTGTTCGGCACGATGTGCTTCGGTTGCGGCAAAGGCGGCGGCAAGATGGCGACCGATGCCGACTCCGTCGCATACGTCATAGGCCTTAATGTCGGACAAAATCTCCTCGCGATGGACTCCACGCTCAATGTCGATGCCGTCTGCGCAGCCATACGCGACGTTTTCGACGGCGAAACGAAGATGTCGTTGGCAGAGGGTCGCGACTACCTGCTTGCGCAGAAGACCTACTTCGTCCACGAAAAGGCGCAGGCCTACCAAGAGCAGTTCCTCGCGGATTTGAGCAAGAGCGACCGCTCCTATGTCCGTATGCGCAACGGCGTTACCTATAAAATCACCAAGTTGGGCGACCAGAGTATCCAGTCGATGACGGGTCGCGACACGGTGCGCCTTGCCTACACCATTCGCGGCGAGGCGGGCGATACGATTCGACCGCTCGATACGATTCGCGTGGCATACCGCGATTTGGTCGATGGCTTGCAGGACGTGGTCAAGATGGCAGGCGACGGCGGACAGTTCGATGCTTGGTTGCCATCGAAGACGGCATACGGCGAGGCGGGCAACGCCGACCTCGGCATCGCGCCCGACCGGCTGCTCCGCTACGAGGTCGATATCCTCAAAATAGATTATTATAATAAGGACAACCGCCGTTAGCAGAAATTTCGTATATTTGCACGTCATCGGACATTATTGGATTAAAAGATTGATAAACAACATAAAATGTTAAATGCTATGAAAAAAATTATTTTGGCCGCATTCGCGCTTTCGTGCGCTGTTATGGCGGTTTCCTGCTCTTCGACAGGCAAGAAGGGCATAACCATGGGCAACAAGGCGAGCATCGACTCGCTCTCCTACTGCTTGGGCGAGAATATCGGCTTCGGCGTAGGCGGCGAGATGAAGGACATTCCGTTCAACATCGACCTCGTGAAGAAGGGTATCGAAGAGGGCGCATTCGAGAAGGCGACGCAGAAGCAGGACGAGGCTATCGAAATCCTGCGCGACTACTTTATGAACAAGCGCAACGAGCGTCAGGCAAAAATCGACGAGCAGCGTAAGGCAGCCGCCGAGGACTCGACCGTTGTTGTCGATACCTCGATAATGTTCGAGAACGACGAGGAGCGCGACAGCGTATCCTACGCATTCGGTAACGACATCGGTTGCAACGTTCGCGAGAGCAAACTCCCGCTCCAAATCTACTGGCTCTGCAAGGGCTTCAACGATGCCTACAAGGGTGCGGGCGAGATTGCCGAGCAGGACGTGCAGGCATTTCTGCAAAACTACTTTATGGTAGTGCGCCCGCAGCAGATTCTCGACGAGTCCAACGCTTGGCTTGCCAAGAAAGCGAAGGGTATGGGCGTCAAGAAGACCGAGAGCGGTCTGCTCTACAAGGTCGTTAAGGCTGGTGATAAGGAACTTATGCCGAAGGACGACCGCGATGTCGTAGTCGTTAAGTACGAGGGCAAGACCAAGGACGGCGAGGTATTCGATTCGTCTTACGAGCGTGTCAAGGAGGTCGAGGAGCGTATCGCCGAGGTCAAGAAGGACAAGGAGTTGGACGAGCAGGCAAAGGCAGAGCGTCTGGCTACGCTCGACGAGGAGTTGAAGTCGGTCGAGACTGTCGAATTCCCGCTCAACTGCGTCATCAAAGGTTGGACCGAGGGTATGAAGTTCGTCGGCAAGGGCGGCAAGATTATCCTCTATATCCCTTCCGAGTTGGCATACGGTCCGCGTGGTGCAGGTCGTGCAATCGGTCCTAACGAGGCTCTCGAATTCAGCGTCGAGGTTGTCGATGTCAAGCCGTTTGTCGAGCCCGAAAAACTCGGTCCTGTTGATGAACTCGCTACCGAGGGCGAGGCTGCTCCTGCCACCGAGGGCGCAGAGCCTGCTGCCGAGAAATAATCGGACAAGCAATCATAAAATACCGAAACCGATGTACGACAAATGTCGCGCATCGGTTTCTTTCGTTTTATCGTGATTTACAAGCCGGTCGTTGGTGTTTTTTGCCGAATTCGAAAAATCATCTATATTTGT
>JBNMLI010000010.1:0-16145 GCA_050874765.1 Alistipes sp. | reverse complement strand
GCTATGCGGTCGAGCAGAAGGTCGATTTTCAGGTCGCTCGGCGCGATGCCCTGCATCGGCGAAATCACTCCGCCCAGCACATTGTACAGTCCGTTGTACTGCCCCGTCTTCTCAATCGAGAGCAAGTCGGCAACCTGCTCGACGACGCACACGGTCGTGCGGTCGCGCGTGCGGTCGTTGCAGATGTCGCAAATCTCGGTGTCGGAGAGGTTGTTGCACTGCGCGCAGTGGCAGATGTTGTTGCGGAAATCGGCTATGCTCGCCGTCATCTCGCCCACCTGCTCCTTGTCCATCTTCAATATGTGCATCGCCAGACGCAGTGCGGTGCGCTTGCCGACACCGGGCAGTCGCGAGAGTTCGCCGACAACATTTTCGAGTAGTTTCGACATATCGCACTCTCCCTAAATCCGTTCGATGCTGTACGCATCAATCCAGCCCTTCTTGCCGTCGGCAATGACTATTTCGTACCAATGTTCCAACTCGGTAACGATGCGCACTTTCGTCCCCTCATGCAGTACGAAGAGGTCGGTCGCCGAGATGTCGGGCGACGACTTGACCGATATGGCTGACGCCATCACCACAGCCTCCTCGCTTTGCAGCATCTCATGTCGCTCGGCGATGCCGAACCAAACCGTTGCCACAAGCACGATTGCCGCCACGATAGCCCCGTAGAAACCCGCTTTGCGCAACGCGAGGCGTTTCGACAGCAGAAATACAAGCCCGTAGGCAAGTGCCACGGCAAGTGCTATGAGCGACAGCACGCTCCACGCCGTGCAACTTATCGAGTTGCGCACGATGCGCAGGTAGCGGTTGAGGAAGAACTCGGGCATAACCTCGATTTTATCCTTGGTCTGCGCCTCGGCAATGGCGAGGTTGTAGCGTATGTCGTCGTCGGACGGTGCGATTTTCAGTGCCTTGCTGTAAAAGAGGATTGCCTCGCCCGTGTGGCCGAGTTTGAAGGCGGCGTTGCCCAGATTGTAGTACAACTTTGCCGAGTACAACCCATAGCCGAGTATGGACTCGTAATGCTCCAATGCCTTTTCGAAGTTGCCCTCCATATAGGCGCGATTGCCCGCGTCCCACTCGTTGCGGCACAGGCTCTTTGCGTCTTGCGGAGCGACCTCCGCATCGGCGGTTGCGTCGGTGGCAACCTGCACGCTGTCGGCAGGCGTCGCGCTCGGCTCCTGCGGCTCTTGTGCCAATGCACCGAGCGAACAGAGCGCGACAAGTAATACAGTCGTGATTATCTTTTTCATCTGTTGCCTATCGTTTTATTGCCGACTCGATTTTCGATATTATATCGATACCCTCGGCATAGATTGCGTTCATTTGAGCCGATGCCGAAGGCGAATACTGCGCCTCCTCGCACTCGGCGATTATGCTCGTTACTCTCCGCGCCTCCTCCTGCGCTCCGCGACGCGTGAGTTGCTCGCGAATGCTCTCCTTCGTGAGGTCGGCAACGGGAATGTTGAAGCGGTCGCTCATGTAGCCCCACAGCGCACGCAACATCTCCTCGTAGAATGCACGGCGGTCGCCCTCCTTCATATACTTTGCGGCGGTGCGGAATCGCTGTACGGCGACCTTGTTGGCGCGACGACCGCGCACGAGTACCGTATTGCTGCTCTCGCGCAGATACTTGCGCACAACTGCGTAGAGCAGAGCAAACAGCACGATGATAACGGCAACCAGCGCGAAGTAGAGCGGCGAGAGTATGAGCGGCGTTACGGTCGTCCGCAATGCGGGCGCACCGAGTTTGATGAAGCGTATGTCGGTGCCGAGCAACCGCACGTCCTCCTTTTTCGACCCGCTTGTAACCACTTGCGCCTCGCCGTTGCCACCCTTCTCGTCGGGTGTAATGGTGAGCGCAAAGGCTCTCGAACGCAACGTAACGTATTTCTCGCTCTCGGGGTTGAAGTAGGTGAATTCGACGGGCGCGATGGTATAGGAACCCTCGGCACGCGCAATGAACGGGTATTCGAACTGGCGATAACCAGTATTGCCCGAGCCGTTGGCACGCAACGATTCGCTGCTCTTGATGTCGTACTGTTCGAACGATGCCGGCAACTCCAAGCGCGGGGCTTGCAGGAAGTTGAGATTGCCCGAGCCTGCGATTTTCAGAGTCAGCGTACCTGCCGAGTTGGCAGACAGCTGCTCTGCCGAGATTTTATCCTCCATATCGAACTTGCCGACAGCTCCCGCAAACGATGCAGGCGCACCCGCAGGGAACTCCTTCACCTGCACGGCAACCTCCGGTGTGGCGAGTTTGCGACGCAGGTTGTAGATTTCGTGTCCGCCACCGAAGAACGGGTCGTAATTGGCGTTGCTCTGCACTATGACCTGCACGAGTACCGTCAGTTCGGCAGGCTCGATTTTGAGCGTACCCGTCTGCTGCGGATAGAGCAGGTAGTCGGCAATGGTGTAGGTCTCGTAAACCTTGCCGCCGACGGTTTCGCGGAACGGACCCTGCTCCGACTCCAACTGCTGGCTCCAAAAGCCGTTGAATGCAGGCATCTTCGCCCCCTCCGAGCCAACCACGTTCACGCGGCTGTACAATTTGAGTACGGCGCGCACGGGTTCGCCTTTATAGACGCTCCGACGCGATAGCGAGAGGCGCAACATCACATCGTCCTTGCCGATTTGGTTGTTCGCCTTGTTCTCCAACGATGCGTTGCCACCGCTCTGCTGTCCGCCCGCGTTACTGCCGCTGTTGCCCGACGAGGATTTGCTGTCGCGCACCTCGACTATGGTTTCGTGCGTGCGGTAAGTCGTACCCTTGACCTTCGCCTCGGCTGCGCCTATGCGGAATTCGCCCGCGCTCTGCGACATCAGAACGTAGGTTATGGTGTAGTTCACGCTCTTGGACATCTGCCCGTTGATAATCTGTATGGACGAGCCTTGCGACACGGCAGGACCTGCCAGCACATCGAAATTGTCGAATGCGGGCGGAGCGAACGAATTGTCGTCGGGCTTGGCGTTGAGTGCGAACTCGACGCGAAAAGCCTCGCCCGTCGAAACGAGCATCGGGGCGTTCGTTTCAAAAGTTACCTTCTCATCGGCCATCGCACCCGTAATGCCGAAGGCAGTCAGGCAGATGGCAAACAATATCTTTAACAATGTTTTCATCACGAAAGACAACGCAACAGTGTGTTTTTTATTGCGACAACACCGCAAATAAGCGGTGTCGGTTTACAACAACTACCCTCTTTGTCGTAAACCAAGAGGGTAGTGTCGCAAAAAGATTACGCTTGATTGAGTTTAGTGTGCAAACGGCGCAAAGAAGTCGTTGCCCTTGTCATCGACGATGATGAACGCAGGGAAGTTCTCGATGCGAATCTTGCGCACAGCCTCCATGCCGAGTTCAGGGAAATCAACCACCTCGACGCTCTTGATGGAGTTCTTTGCCAATACCGCGGCAGGACCGCCGATGGAACCGAGGTAGAAACCGCCGTTTGCCTTGCAGGCATCGGTTACCGCCTTCGAGCGGTTGCCCTTTGCTACCATAATCAGCGAGCCGCCGTGTTTCTGGAACAAATCGACATAAGGGTCCATACGACCTGCCGTCGTAGGGCCGAACGAACCCGATGCCATACCCGCAGGGGTCTTCGCAGGACCTGCGTAGTAAATCGGGTGCTTCTTGAAGTACTCCGGCATAGGCTTGCCCTCGTCGAGCATCTGCTTGATGCGGGCGTGAGCGATGTCGCGTGCCACGATGAGCGTGCCTTTCAGGTTGAGGCGTGTCTTGATAGGGTATTTGGTCAGAATGGCGCGTACCTTGTCGATGCCCTCGTCGAGGTCGATATCTACGGCAGGCGACATTGCAGGAGCCTCCTTCGGCAGGAAGCGTGCAGGATTCTTCTCCAACTGTTCGAGGAAGATACCCTCCGGTGTGATTTTAGCCTTGATGTTGCGGTCTGCCGAGCAGCTTACGCCGATTGCGACAGGGCAGGAAGCGGCGTGGCGCGGAGCACGGATTACGCGGACATCGTGTACGAGGTACTTGCCGCCGAACTGTGCGCCGATACCCATCTCTTGGCAGATTTTGAGGATTTTATCCTCCCACTCCAAGTCGCGGAAGCAACGGCCGCCCTCGTTACCAGAGGTCGGAAGTTCGTCGAGGTAGCCCGTCGAAGCCTTCTTGACGGTAGCCAAGCACATCTCGGCAGATGTTCCGCCGATGCAGACTGCCAAGTGGTATGGCGGGCATGCCGACGTGCCGAGGTCCTTGATATGCTCCTTGAAGAACTTGATGAGCGACTCCTCGTTGAGCAGAGCCTTGGTCTGCTGATAGAGGAAGGTCTTGTTTGCCGAACCGCCACCCTTGGTTATGAAGAGGAAATCGTACTCCATACCCGGTTTGCCGGCGTGAATGTCGATTTGGGCAGGCAGGTTCGTGCCGGAGTTATGCTCGTCGGTCATCGAAATAGGCACCACCTGCGAGTAGCGCAGATTGCGATTCTTGTAGGTTTCGTAAACGCCGCGCGTGATGCACTCGGCATCATCGACGCCCGTATATACGTCCTCGCCCTTGTGAGCCACGCAGATTGCGGTACCCGTATCCTGACAGGTCGGCAGTTCGCCCTCGGCTGCCACGCACGAGTTGAGCAACATGGTGTAGGCAACGAACTTGTCGTTGTCGGTAGCCTCTTTGTCTTCGAGAATGTTGCGCAACTTCTGCAAGTGCGCCGCACGCAGGTAGAACGACACGTCCTCGTAAGCGGCCTTGGAGAGCAACTCCAAACCCTTCGGGTCGATTTTCAGAATTTTGCGACCGTCGCACTCGACGACCTTCACATAATCTTTCGTCAGCAGACGGTACTCCGTCTTGTCGCGCTCAATCGGCAGCGGCTCCTGATAGATAAATTCGCTCATGATTTTGTGTTATTTTATTCGTTTCTTAATTGTTCTCTCTCCATGCGCTCGCCCAAGCGCAACGCACCGAATGCAAAAGTACTAATTTTTAACGATAAAATAAAAAAAAGGTTGCAAACCTTTCGGAGTTTGCAACCTTTCGTTTCGGCACGGCACCCGCCGTTAGTTGGCGAATGTCAGTTTGCCGTCCTGCTCGTCGATGGAAATCGGCTTCTCGCGGTTTACATCGCCTGCCAGAATACGCTTCGAGAGTTCGTTTATGACCTCGCGCTGTATGACACGCTTTACAGGTCGCGCACCGAACATCGCATCGTAACCCGCCGAGGCAATCCACCTCTTGGCACGCTCGGTGTAGTCGAGCGTGATGCCGTTCTGTGCAAGCATACGGCGAATGACGCCCATCTGTATATCGACAATCTTCTCGATGTCCTTCTGCGTCAGCGGCTCGAACATCACGATTTCGTCGATACGGTTCAGGAACTCGGGTTTGAGTTGCTGTTTGAGCAGGTCGATGACGTCGCGTCGCGTCTGCTCCAACACCTCGGGCGATACCGTGCCGTCGGGTTTGGCAGCCTTCGAGAAGTTGTCCTGAATCAGCGTAGAACCCATATTCGAGGTCATGATGATAATCGTATTGCGGAAATCCACCGTGCGTCCCTTGTTGTCGGTCAGACGGCCATCGTCCAACACCTGCAAGAGAATGTTGAATACATCGGGGTGAGCCTTTTCGATTTCATCGAGCAACACTACCGAGTACGGCTTGCGTCGTACTGCCTCAGTGAGTTGTCCGCCCTCGTCGTAACCGACATATCCCGGAGGCGCACCGACCAGTCGCGACACGCTGTGGCGTTCCTGATACTCGCTCATATCGATACGCGTCATCATGTTCTCGTCGTTGAACAGGAACTCCGCCAACGCCTTTGCCAGCTCGGTTTTACCGACACCCGTGGTGCCGAGGAAGATGAACGAGCCGATAGGCTTGCGAGGGTCGTTCAGACCTGCACGCGAGCGGCGCACAGCGTCGGAAATCACCTCGATGGCGCGTTGCTGACCGACTACTCTCTTGTGGAGTTCTTTCTCCATGTTGAGTAACTTCTCGCGCTCCGAAGCGAGCATTCGCGTAACCGGTATTCCCGTCCAGCGCGATACGATTTCGGCAATATCCTGCGAATCGACCTCCTCCTTAATCATCGCGCCGTTGGCAGTCGAGATTTTCAGTTCCTGCTGCAAACCGTCGATTTGCTTCTGTGCCTCGACGATTTTGCCGTAACGGATTTCGGCAACACGACCGTAGTCGCCCTGACGCTCCGCCTGCTGTGCCTCGATTTTGAGTCGCTCGATGGCGTCCTTGTTCTCCTGTATGCGCTTCAATATGTCGCGCTGACCCTGCCATTTGGCACGCATCTCCGAATCCTTGGCTTTGAGGTCGTCAATCTCTTTCGAGAGTGCCTCGATACGCGGTTGGTCGTTCTCGCGGCGGATAGCCTCGCGCTCGATTTCGAGTTGGCGCACCTTGCGGTCGAGGGCATCGATGTCCTCCGGCACGGAGTTCATCTCCAAACGCAGACGCGAAGCCGCCTCATCTATAAGGTCAATCGCCTTGTCGGGCAGGAATCGCGATGTGATGTAACGGTGCGAGAGTTCGACCGCCGCGATAATCGCTTCGTCCTTGATACGCACTTGGTGGTGGTTCTCGTAACGCTCCTTCAAGCCACGCAGAATCGAGATGGCGTCCTCGGTGGTCGGCTCATCGACCATAACCTTCTGGAAACGACGCTCCAATGCCTTATCCTGCTCGAAGTACTTCTGGAACTCGTCCAGAGTGGTTGCGCCTATGGTACGCAACTCGCCTCGCGCAAGTGCAGGCTTCAAGATGTTCGCCGCGTCCATCGCGCCGTTCGACTTGCCCGCACCGACAAGGGTGTGAATCTCATCGATGAAGAGCAGTATCTCGCCTTCGCTGGCTATGACCTCCTGCACGACGCCTTTCAGTCGCTCCTCGAACTCGCCCTGATACTTCGCGCCCGCAATAAGCGCACCCATATCGAGCGAATAGATGACCTTCGATTTCAAGTTCTCCGGCACATCGCCATCGACGATACGGTGGGCAATGCCCTCGGCGATTGCCGTCTTACCGACACCCGCCTCACCGACCAAAATAGGGTTGTTCTTGGTACGACGCGAGAGAATTTGCAGCACACGACGGATTTCCTCATCACGACCGATGACCGGGTCGAGCTTGCCCGCACGAGCCTGCTCGTTGAGGTTGATGGCATACTTGCCAAGCGCGTTGAACTCTTGCGATGCCGTCTGCGAATCGACCGTCGCGCCCTTGCGGAACTGACGGATTGCGTCGATGAGCTCCTTCTCGCTTGCACCGTTGCGCTTCAAGATGTCGGCAGCCGTACCGCGCTCGGCAACCAGTGCCAAGAGCAGATGCTCGACCGAAGCGTACTTGTCGTTGAAATTCTTCGTGAAGTCTATCGCACGCTGTATGACGCGCGAGCAGTCGTTCGAAAAGTATTGCTCGCTGTCGCCACCCGACACCTTCGGCAACTGACCGATTGCCGTCGTTACCTCCTGACGGAGCGAACGGACATTGACACCGACACGCCCCAGCAGAAATGCGCCGAGCGAATCGTCCTCGGCGATGATTGCGCTCAAAAGATGCAGAGGCTCGATACCTTGCTGCCCGCTGTTGCGGGAGAGGGTCGCTGCGCTTTGCAGAGCTTCCTGCGCCTTGATTGTAAGTGAGTTGATGTTCATAATCTATGTGTTTTTATTTGTTTTCGTTACTCTTTTCTTGTCCGCCCTCATCGGGCGAATCGACCATTGTACGAGCAAATCCTTTGCCAATCGTCCGCCGACTGACGCTTTGTCGCTTTTTGTCAATTATTGACACTCTTTGTCGCGCCGTGGCACGTTTTGTCGCACCGCGTGGCACGGTTGGCAGAAAACGAAAACGGGCGGCAACCGTAATGGTCGCCGCCCGTGTAAAGGGGTTTGTTTCCCGACTAACGCTTGTTAAGACTGCGCTTAACAAATGCCTTCGGAGTGTGCGACTTGCCGATGGTGTTCTTCTTGGTGATGGTCATATCCGAAACCACATACGATGTCAAATCCTCGTCGTAGAGGTAGAAGTATTGGTTGCGGATTTCGTCCTCGGTCAGGTAACCATATACGAAGGTGTAGTACTGCAACTTATGCTCCGTGCCGTCGCCGTTCCAAGTAAACTGCTGCCAGTCGAGTGCGATGGTATTGTTGGCACGCACACCGCGGGCGATTACTTGGTGGTCGATGTTGAAGTAACCTTTATTCTCCGGATTGGAAATCTCGTATGCGTAGCCGAGGAATCCGAGGAAGTTACCACTCTCTTGGTCTATACCGAGCAGCGAATTCTCGTAGAACTCGATTTGACCGTTCTTGAAGTTGGCGCGTGCAGGAGCGTTGTAGGTCTTGTCTTTGCCCGTGCGGGTGAAGCCGAAAATCTTGTACGAGTCGTTGTACATATTCTCCTCGATGGAGATGTCGAACGAAACCTCGTTGCCGAGGGCATTCTTGCCCTTGACCGTCCACTCGCCGAGGTAGTCGCCGTAGTTCCAGTCGGTTTCGCCCGTCAGCGATACGGTTACAGGTACGCGCTCGATAGGACCTTCGTTGCCGTTGGCATCGATATAGAAGCCGCAGAGAACGATTTTGGTGTTCCACTCGTAGAAATATATCTCGACATTCTGACCGTGCAGTTGCTCATACTCTTTGAGCGAAGCGCGGATTTGCTCGTCGGTCATATTGTTGGCGACATCGGCACGGAACGAACCGTAGTACCAATCGACAACCGAGTTGGTTGGCTCGATGAATGCCACAACGACACCCTTGCCTGCACCCTGCTCGCCGAACTGCGTACCGTCGCCGAGGTCGTATTGCAGGTTGAGTACAGGCTCCTCCGGTTCGGTCGAAGCGTCTTCCACGACAACAGTAACCTTCGAGAAGCCGAAGCCCTTGGTCAAATCGTCGTTTACATAGTATGCGTAAACAATGTACGAGCCGTTAGGCGCACCCGTAAACTTATCCTCGATAGGACCGTTCGCCAGACGCTCTTTGAAGCCCTCTGCACCATAACCGTCCTCACCATTAACCCAGTAATCGAGGTCGTATGCCACATACTGCTCAGGAGTTGGGTATTGTGCATAGTTTGCCTCGGCATCAAGACCAATCCAGAACTTGGCGGTCGGGTCGTCAGGCATGATTTTGAAATTGATGGTCGAGCCATCGGCAGTCGCGCTGATGCTGAACGAACCCTTGGGGTCGGGAGTCGGTTCCGGTTTAGGGTCGGGGTCCGGCTCTACGGTGGCATCTGCCTGAACGCGGAACGAAACACGACCTACTGCACCGTTGTTGCCCGTGTATCTTACGATGATGTTGCCCGATGCCTCCACATCTGCGGTAAGCTCCTTCGGCGAGGTTACCGCCAAGGCTTTGGCAGTGTATGTCGCCGCCCAACCGTTAGGGCAACTAATCTCGGTCGATTTGATGTTCTCTGCCTCGACCGTGTAGGATTTCGTTTCACCGAGGGCAAACGTATTGATGCCTTCGGCGATATTGTTGATGACGAATTTAACCTCGCCACCCTCGGTGTTGGTTTTGTTGTTGTCGTCGCAACCGCCCGCAACGAGTGCGAACGACAGAACGGCAGCAGAACAGAGGGCGCGGGTTACGAACTGAAATGCTCTTTTCATGTTTTCTTTCTCTTGAATGAATGGTTATTAAAAATGTTTTATTCGGCTTTTGACGCAATGTCCGCATCGGCGGTTGCTTGCGGCGCGAGTGCGACGCTCAACTCGACATAGTCGCTCTTGCTGTCGTCGAAATAGACGAATGCAAAGAGGAGTACCTTGTCGTCGCTCAGCTTGTAGCATGCGATGTCGCCCGAAGCCGATGTATATGTCTTCTTGGCGGTGTAGTCGTACACCTCTACCTTGGCTGCGCTTGTCGAAGCATCGAGGAGCTTGCCCTGCTCGGCGGCAGGTATGGTGAACTTGAAGCCGAACGGACAGTCGGTAATCGCCGCTGCCGAAGCGGTGTCGGCGGAGCCGCCCATAAATACGGCAGGCTCGGCACCCTCGACGGCGTAAAGCGTCGTTACGGTGTTGTACTTCGATGTGCTGCTCAAATAGGTGTTGAACGATGACGACGAAGCGGTTGCGGTGCAAGGACCGTCATACGAAATCGAGAACGGCAGCGTAGGGTCATACGACCAGCCCTCCGGCATCTTGGCATCGGTGATGGTGAACTTCAAGTTGCCGTTCGACAGCGAGAACGAACCCTTGCCCGTGTTGTAGTATGCCGAGCCGTAGGACGATGTCTGGTACGAAATCGAGCAGTCCTTGAAGCTGAAATCGGTCAAATCGTCGATTTCCGCGAGGTTGAACTGAATGGAGATGTAGTTGCCCGAGGTCATATCGCTCGTGGTCGAACCCGAGTTCTCGCCTACATAGACGGTCATATATTTGTTCCAACGGCTGAATTCGTACGAAACGAGTGCACCGAAACACGAAACGCTTTCGCTGCCAATGGTGAACTTGCCCGCGGTCTTCGGCGGAGTGATGCCTGCCATATCGACCGAGAACTCTGCCACTTTGCCTGCCTCCAAATTGAAGGTCTTGCCGGTGAGGTCGATTTTCTTCACATAGTCGCCGTTCTCTGCCGTAACCTTGATTTCGAGCGTAGTACCCGTCAGGTCGGCAGGCGCGCACGCAAACCAGATGTCGTCGAGCGACGTGGTGGCGATGGTGATTTTCGACGATGCCGAGCGTCCTGCTTTCAGGCGCATAGGCGACTCGCTGTAATAAATCTCGAAACCGCCCGCAAGCGACGAGGTTGCCGTAACCGATACCGCACTTACGGCACCTGCATCGGCTGCGAGGTTCTTGACGGAGAACTTGCCGTATGCCAAAACGTGGTTGAAGTGCAGTTTCACGTTGGTTACATCTGCACCTATATCGCCCGAAGTTGCAAAGACGAACTGCGCCGCAGGGTCGCACGAGACGGCAGTCGGGGTTTGCGTCGTAGGAATCGTTATGTCGTACTCCTTGTAACGCTGATAGAGGCGACCACCCACGGTGCTTATGGCGTTGTAGCAAACGGTGCTGCCCGACTCGGGAACGGTCGTTTCGTAACTGAATTGTGCGGTGCGACCGTCAGCCGAAGGCGTAACGTCGGCACTGCTTGCCGAGTAGTCGTCGCCCGTCCAGATGTGTACCTTGTCGGTCGCCGTCCAGAGGGTAGGGTATTTGTCGCCCTCCTTCTCGCCGAACGCAGTGCGCGAATCGACATTATCGGTTGTGAACTCGATGGTGTGCTTTTTTGCAGGCGTAGTACTTTCGTGATTCTCCTTGTCGCACGAAACTGCCAAGAAAGTTGCTGCTGCGAGCAACGCTGCTATGGTAAATGTCTTTTTCATACTGCACAAAGGGGTTAGAAAGTTCCGTAATTCTCCGAACCGGCATCTTCGATGTCGCTTCCGCTGATTGCAAATCCGCGTTCGAGGCGGATAGTCCGCACCGACAGCTCCGGCACGAAATAGGTTTGTTTCACTGTCGTGAATAATTTGCTCATAAACCAACTAAATTAAATAATACATTTGGGTGCAAAGGTAATCTTTTCGGGTAAATTATGCAAAAATCTGTATAATTTTTATCGTTTTACGACTTTTTATTTCGATTGCCGACAACTATTGTGCCATCTGCAAAAACGGGCGCGAAATCTTCTTGTTTTATCAAAAAAAGAGTACCTTTGCACTGATTATGGACAATTTCGTTGTATCTGCACGCAAGTACCGTCCCGCGACATTCGCAAGTGTCGTCGGACAGAAGCATATTACCTCCACGCTGAAAAATGCGATAGAGCGCAATCAGTTGGCGCATGCCTACCTGTTCTGCGGTCCGCGAGGTGTCGGTAAGACCACTTGCGCCCGCATATTTGCCAAGGCAATCAACTGCCTGCACCCCGTCGGAGCGGAGGCTTGCAACGAGTGCGACTCGTGCCGAGCCTTCAACGAAGGGCGGTCGCTCAACATACACGAGTTGGACGCGGCGTCGAACAACTCGGTCGAGGATATTCGTACCCTAATCGACCAAGTGCGCGTCATTCCGCAGGTTGGCAAATACTCCGTATTCATCATCGACGAGGTGCACATGCTCTCGCAGGCGGCGTTCAATGCCTTTCTGAAAACGCTCGAAGAGCCGCCGCAGCATGCGATTTTCATACTCGCCACCACCGAAAAGCACAAAATCATTCCGACCATTCTCTCGCGTTGCCAGATTTACGATTTCAACCGCATTCGCGTCGAGGACGCTGTCGAATACCTCAAATATATCGCCTCGAACGAGGGCATCACGGCAGACGAGGAGTCGCTCAACCTGATTGCCCAAAAGGCGGACGGCGGTATGCGCGACGCGCTGTCGATGTTCGACAAGGCGGTGTCGTTCTGCGGCACCACGCTCGAATACCGCGCCGTGGCGCAGACGCTCAACGTACTCGATTACGACACCTATTTCCGCTTTACCGACCTGCTTGCGCAGGGCGACTATGTCAATGCGTTGCTCGAATTCGACCGCGTGCTGTCGAAGGGCTTTTCGGGTCAGATATTTATGTCGGGTTTGAACCAGCACATGCGCGATTTGCTCGTGGCGAAGGGTCCTGCCATATCGCTCATCGAATATACGGGTACGCTTATGGAGCGATACCGCTCCCAAGCGGAGCATTGCGATACCAATTTTCTGTTCGGGGCAATAGCGTTGCTCTCGGACGCCGACGGCCGCCTGCGTATGGCATCGAACCAACGACTGTTGGTCGAACTGACGCTGATGAAGATTGCGGCACTCGGTCAAAAAAAAAATAGCGGACTGAGCCTTCCCGTTCAACCCGACTATCCACTGCCCGACATCTCGGGCGCGAAACCTGCGGCACAACAGCCTGTACAACAGTCTGTTCAACCGTCGGTGCCGCAGCCTGTTCAGCAGCCTGTTCAGCAGCCTGCACCACAGCCGACACCACAGCCGACACCACAGCCGACACCACAGCCTGTGCCACAACCCGTTAGACAGTCTGCCGAGCCTGCAAAGAGCGAGCCAGCACCGACAAAGGCGGAACCTGCACCTGCGAAAACGGAGTCGGCAACAGCCAAAACGCACGTTTCGCTTATGGGTGGCACGCTTGCTTCGCTTATTAAGAAAGCAAGCAGCGGAGCCGATGCCGAAACGGGCGGTACGGTAAAGGTCGATGAACACAGCGAGGAGAAACTCGTGGCTGCACGCGCCGCGATTATCGAGCGTATGAGCGAGTTGCGACCGCGATTCCGCACGGCGTTCGAAACGGTGGCATTTGCGGGCAATACGATTCGCCTCGCGGTGCCGTCGCAGGGGCTGAAAGAGGAGTTGCACCTCTCGCGTACGGAGATTCTCGACACCATTGCCGATATTGCCAAAATCAACGGCGCGCTCGACTTGGACATCGAGGTGCGCGAGGTGGCGGTCAAGATGCGCCCCGTGAGGCTCGAAGACCGCCTGCGGCACATCGAAAGCCGCACACCGAAATTCGAGGAGTTGAAGAAGGCTTTGGACCTCGAAGTGGAGTAATATATAAATAAGTATAAAAAGTAAACACGAAAATAAAATGACGCAAAGAAAGAACTTTATTAAAGAGTTGGAGTGGCGCGGTATGATTCACACGATTATGCCGGGTGCCGAGGAGCAGTTGCAGAAGGAGATGACAACGGCTTATTTGGGCATCGACCCCACTGCCGATTCGTTGCATATAGGCCACCTTGTGGGCGTTATGATTCTCAAACACCTGCAAATGTGCGGACACCGTCCGATTGCTCTGATTGGCGGAGCGACGGGTATGATTGGCGACCCGAGCGGTAAGTCGCAGGAGCGCAACCTGCTCAACGAGCAGACCTTGCGCCACAATCAGGAGGCGATTAAGAAACAACTCTCGAAACTTATCGACTTCGATTCCGATGCCGAGAACGCCGCCGTGCTGGTGAACAACTACGACTGGATGAAGGACTTCAAGTTCCTCGATTTTGCCCGCGACATCGGCAAGTTGATAACCGTAAACTATATGATGGCGAAGGATTCGGTCAAGAAGCGTTTCAACGGCGAGGGCGACGGTATGTCGTTCACCGAGTTCACCTACCAGCTTTTGCAGGGCTACGATTTCCTGCATCTATACCAAACGATGAATTGCAAGGTGCAGTTGGGCGGTGCCGACCAGTGGGGCAACATCACCACGGGTACGGAGTTGATTCGCCGCAAACTCGGCTCCGATGCCGAGGCATTCGCCATTACCTGCCCGCTGATTACCAAGGCAGACGGTACGAAGTTCGGCAAGACCGAAAGCGGCAACGTTTGGCTCGATGCACGCTACACATCGCCTTACAAGTTCTACCAGTTCTGGCTCAACGTGAGCGACGAGGACGCCAAACGCTACATAAAGATATTCACGTTGCTTGACCGCGAAACCATCGAATCGCTCATTGCCGAGCACGATGCCGCACCGCACTTGCGCGTACTGCAAAAGCGTCTGGCAAAGGAGATTACGACGATGATTCATTCTGCCGAGGAGTACGAAAAGGCTCTCGAAGCGTCGAACATTCTCTTCGGTCAATCGACCTCCGAGGCTCTGCACCGCTTGGACGAGCAGACGCTGTTGCAGGTGTTCGAGGGCGTGCCGCAGTTCCACATTGCCGAGTCCGACTTGGGTTGCTCGTTTATCGACCTCTGCGCCGAGAAGACGCAGATTTTCCCATCGAAGGGCGAGTGCCGCAAAATGGTTCAGGGCGGTGGCGTGTCGCTCAACAAGGAGAAGGTTGCCGACCCGCAACGCACCGTAACGGCTGCCGACCTCATCGCAGGCAAATACCTGCTCGTGCAGAAGGGCAAAAAGAACTACTATCTGGTAATCGTCGGCTAACTCAACTATGGACAAACGACTATATACAATCGACTTGGAGGGCATGGATTTCCATGCCTTTCATGGTTGTTATGCCCTCGAACAGCAGACGGGCAACCACTTCGAGGTGGCTCTGCGCCTGACGTTGCCGCTGGGTGCGACTGCCGAGCGCGACGATGTGGAGTGTACGGTGAGTTACCTCACGGCATACGAGGTCGTGCGCGAGCAGATGATGCACACGCAACGCACCATCGAGCGCGTGGCGCAGAATATAATCGATGCGCTCCGCACGCGCTTCCAGCAAATCGAGCGCGTCGAGTGCCGTGTAACCAAAATAGCTCCGCCATTAGGCGGAAAAGTCGCCCGCGTCAGCGTAACATTGGCAGGGTAGTTGCTTTTAGGATATTCGGTGCGTGAGGGCAGATATTAAAAATTTTGCAATAAATAAATTAAAATAGTAACTTTGCGCTGTCCGTAATAGGAGTGCGGACAAAGCAAACGCGAGGAAAATTTATTTCTTAAACCTATAATTATTATGGTAAACTACAAAGATTTGGGACTTGTGAACACCCGTGAGATGTTCGCAAAGGCAATCAAGGGAGGTTATGCAGTTCCTGCATTCAACTTCAACAACATGGAACAGTTGCAGGCCATCATCATGGCAGCAGCCGAGACCAAGTCGCCTGTTATCCTTCAAGTATCGAAGGGTGCGCGTAACTACGCCAACCAGACTCTGCTTCGCTACATGGCAGAGGGTGCAGTCGAGTATGCAAAGGAACTCGGCTGGGCTAAACCGCAAATCGTTCTGCACCTCGACCACGGAGATTCGTTCGAACTCTGCAAGAGCTGCATCGATATGGGCTTCTCGTCGGTTATGATTGACGGTTCGAGCCTTCCATACGACGAGAACGTTGCGCTGACCCGTAAGGTTGTCGATTACGCTCACCAGTTCGACGTAACCGTTGAGGGTGAACTCGGTGTGTTGGCAGGTGTCGAGGACGAGGTTTCCGCAGCCGAAAGCCACTACACCAAACCGGAGGAGGTTATCGATTTCGTAACCAAGACGGGTGTCGATTCGCTCGCAATCTCCATCGGTACTTCGCACGGCGCATACAAGTTCACTCCGGAGCAGTGCACCGTTGACCCTAAAACAGGTCGCCTCGTTCCACCGCCATTGGCATTCGATGTTTTGGAGGCTATCGAGAAGAAGTTGCCGGGCTTCCCTATCGTTCTCCACAGTTCGTCGTCGGTTCCGCAGGAGGAGGTCGATACCATCAACAAGTATGGTGGTGCATTGAAGGCTGCCGTAGGTATCCCTGAGG
>JBNMLI010000009.1:0-16249 GCA_050874765.1 Alistipes sp. | reverse complement strand
GGTATATATACCTCACAACCACAAAACAACCACATACACAACGCATTACGCAGTTTGCCAAGCCGAAAACAAACCATATATTTGCACCGTTACAAAAGTGTCCGCCCCCGACAAAATGTATGAACACAATTAAATTATTAAGGAGGTGATATTATGAAACATTCGATTTGTTTTTTGGTTCTTTCCGCTTGCGTCGCCATCTCGGCAGAGCGTGCGTCGGCAGCGGACTATTTCAAGAGCGAGCAACCCCGTAGCAAAGGTTTTGTTGCCAACCGTTTTGGGGACAACTGGGAGATTCAGGGCGGCATCGGTCCTACCTTTAATATAGGTACGGGCAGCGGAGCCTCCAACGCGATGCGCGTAGGCGGATTCGTCGGTGTCGGCAAATGGATTCACCCCATCTTCGGTGTGCGTATGGTCGGCGAGGGCGGTCAGTTCCGTCAGCGTATGCCTTCGGGCAGAGCCTCCAACTGGTCCTACCTCTTCTTCCACCCCGACATTATGCTCGACTTGACCAACTGGGTCGGTGGCTACAAACCCGACCGCTTTTGGAATATGATTGTCTTTCTCGGCGGCGGTGTCGGCAGCAGCGCGCTGAACTCGCCCCGACGCCGTACCGTGCAGTTTGTCGGCGACGCAGGTGTGCAGAGCCGCTTCCGCGCCAGCAAGGCGGTGAGCGTCGATGTTACGTTGCAATATATGCTTGCCGATGCCGATTTCCGCCCTTCGCCCGCCATCAAGAGCAACCGCTTCCACGGGCTTGGCATATTCGTGGGTGCGACCTACCGTTTCAACAAACGCACCTTCGAGCGTTCGGGCATAAGCGAAGCCGACGCAAAGGCGATGCTCGACAACATGCGCCGTTCGGCAGAGCGTGCGCAGGAGGCTCAATCGGCAGCACAAGCGGCGCAAGCCGAGGCGAACAAACAGATTAAAAAGGCAAAACAGGCAGGCGACGAGGTGCGCCGCCTTGAAGCGGAGAATGCCGCCCTGCGCGACAAGTTGCAGAAGAAATCCACGCCCGCAGTCCCCGTTGCCCGCACCGCCGACAAGAGTACCGCCAATGTCAAAATCGACGGCAAGGATTGCATCGGACTGTTGCTCTACGAGTGTGGCTACTCGGCACTCACCGCCGACCACAAATCCCGACTCGACAGCATCGCCGAGCATATCAAACTGACCGACGACAAGGTCTTCTGCATCGACGGTTTCGCCGACAAAACGACCGGCACGCCACAGGCAAACGAGCGTTTGGCGCGCAAACGCGCCCGCATCGTTGCCGACTACCTCATCGGGCGCGGTGTCGAGCCTTCGCGTTTGAAAGTTGGCTGTTGCGGCACGGCATCGTGCAATATGGGCGATGCCGCACACAACCGCGTTGTTGCCATCTATTAACGCACTTTTTGCCAAAATCGGGGTTGCACCTGCACAAATCGAGCATAGTAAAGATTTTGTTTTGTACGAAATTTGTTGTTTTACGGAATAATTGCTTATTTTTGCGGTCGGAATTATCATACAACAAACATTGACTGCGACAATAAACAACAAAAAATACACTCTGATTATGAAAAAATTTACTGTGCTTCTTTTGCTCTCTGTGTTCGCGCTTACGGCGGCAAGCAACGCCATGGCGGCAGAGAAAGAGGTTGCCAAGAAACCTCACGTCAAAGGCTTCGTCGCCAACAAGTTCTGGGACAACTGGGAGATTCAGGCAGGTGTCGGTCCTACCTTCCAAATGGGTACGGGCAGCGGCTTCTCCAACTCCGTACTCGCGGGAGCATACATCGGCGTGGGCAAGTGGTTCCACCCCGTATTCGGTGTACGACTTGTAGGCGAGGGCGGTAAATTCACCCACACCATGCCGGGCGACGCGGAGTGCAACTGGTCCTACATCTTCTTCCACCCCGACTTTATGGTGGATATGACCAACTGGATTGGCGGCTACAAGGACAAGCGCATCTGGAACTCGATTCTCTTCCTTGGTGCAGGCGTCGGCGGCAGTGCTTTGAACACGAAAGCAGAGCGCACCGTTCAGTTTGTCGGCACACTCGGTTGGCAGAACCGTTTCAGCGTTTGCAAGGCAGTGAGCATCGACCTCACACTCGAATACCTGCTTGCCGACTCTGCATTCCGTCCTACCGAGGCACTCAAAAGCAACCGTTTCCACGGTCTTAACGTATTCGTAGGCGCAACCTACCGCTTCAACAAGCGCACCTTCGACCGCTCGGGTGCAACCGAGGAGGAGGCAAAGAATATGCTCGCCAACATCAAGAAGGCAAAGGACGACGCAGCTGCCGCAAATGCGAAGGCAAAGGATTTGCAGAATTTGGCAGACGAGCAGGCAAAGGCACTCGATGAGGCCAACCGCTTGGCAGCCGAGCAGGCAGAGGCTTTGAAGAATGTCAAGAAGGAGCGTCCGCAGGCAGCATCTGCCAAGGAGGCTGTCGATACCGACAACTACAACGAGATGCTCTTCTACGGTTACGGCTACTCGGCTCTGTCCGACACCAACCGCAAGCGTCTTGACCTCATCGCCGAGCATATCAAGAATACCGACAACCGCGTATTCCGCGTAGATGGTTTCGCCGACAAAGACACGGGTTCGGCAAAGGCGAACAAGCGTCTGGCAGGCAAACGCGCCCGCATCGCAGCCGACTACCTCATCAGCAAGGGTGTCGATAAAAATCGCCTCGATGTCCGCAACTGCGGTACCGACGATTGCCCATTCGGCAAACCGGCTCACAACCGCATCGTAGTGATTTACTAATCACCGCGCTTGCTACGCACAAACGGCAGACCGCTTTGGTCTGCCGTTTTTTTATTGCACTGCCCCGCAACTACCCCGCCGCACCACAGCGCACAACCGCTCCCGCGCCTCCCGCCACCGCCCGCCAAAAACAAATGCGGGAAGCCTGCCCGACTCCCCGCATCTTCCGCTCACGGCTTTACCGCCGATTAGATTATGCCCTGCTCCAACATCGCGTGAGCCACCTTCATAAAGCCCGCAATGTTCGCACCCTTGACATAGTTTATGTAGCCGTCCGCCTGCGTACCATACTTAACGCAAGCCTCGTGAATGCTCTGCATGATGTAGTGCAACTTGGCATCGACCTCCTCTGCCGACCACGATATGTGCATCGCATTCTGCGTCATCTCCAAACCCGATGTCGCCACACCGCCTGCATTTACCGCCTTACCCGGTGCAAAGAGAATGCCTGCGTGCTGGAATGCCGCAATAGCCTCGGGCGTGCAACCCATATTCGACACCTCGGCTGCGCACCACGTTCCGTTGGCGAGCAACTCCTTCGCGTCCTCACCCGTCAGCTCGTTCTGGAATGCGCACGGCAACGCGATGTCGCACTTGATGCTCCACGCCTTCTTGTTCGGCGTGAAGGTCGCGTCCTTGAACTTCTCCGCAAACGGAGCAACCACATTGCGGTTCGATGCACGCAACTCCAACATATAGTCGATTTTCTCCTTCGTCATACCGTTCGGATTGTAAATCACTCCGTCGGGACCCGATATGGCAATCACCTTCGCTCCGAGTTCGGTAGCCTTTGTCGCCGCACCCCAAGCCACATTGCCGAAGCCCGAGATGGCAACCGTTGCGCCCTTTATGTCGCGACCCGCCTTATGCAACATATGCTGCACGAAGTATAGCGCGCCGAAGCCCGTAGCCTCGGGACGAATCAGCGAACCGCCCCACGTCATACCCTTGCCCGTCAGCACACCCGTGTTGTACTCGCGAGCCAACTTCTTGTACATACCGTAGAGGAAGCCAATCTCTCTGCCACCCACACCGACATCACCCGCAGGCACATCGGTATCGGGACCTATATTCTTCCACAATTCGAGCATAAACGCTTGGCAGAATCGCATAATCTCGGCATCGGACTTGCCCACAGGGTCGAAATCCGAACCGCCCTTCGCGCCACCCATCGGCAGCGTCGTCAGCGCGTTCTTGAATGTCTGCTCAAATCCGAGGAACTTCAACATCGACGGGTTCACCGCCTTGTGGAAACGCAGACCGCCCTTGTACGGACCTATCGCGCTGTTGAACTGCACGCGGTAGCCCAAATTGGTCTGAATCGTGCCGCGGTCGTCCACCCACGTTACGCGGAAAGTGATTATACGGTCGGGTTCGACCATACGCTCAACGATTTTTGCCTGCTCAAACTCGGGGTGTTGATTATAGACCTCCTCCACCGATTCGAGTACCTCGCGCACCGCCTGCAAGTATTCGCTCTCACCGGGGTGTTTACGCTCCAAATCCGCCATCAAGTTGTTTACATTCATAGTATTTAATGTTTTAAGGTGTTGTTCTTTCTTTTCGCGCCATCGTCGCCCGCGCCTTTCGTTCGTCGCCCCGCTCATTCATCGCGTTGCTCGCGCCTCCCGTACGCCAAGGCTCCGATTACCTATACAAATATAACACAAATTATTATAGATTGTAATCTTTTCAGGTATTTTTGATAATAATTTATTGCAAAATTTTCATTTACGCTTGCATTCTCGCGCCACACGCACGAGATATGAGCCTTCCGCCGACCACCTCTGCCACCGACTACACCTCCACGAGCCTGTTCTTTATCGCATATACGACCAAACTTGCCGTATTGCGACAACCGGTCTTCTCCAAGATGTTGGCGCGGTGCGTATCGACCGTGCGCTTCGATATGAACAGTGCGTCGGCAATCTCCTGATTCGACAGCCCGCGACAAATACCGAGCAACACATCGGTTTCCCTTTCCGACAACGCATCGGGATTGGCTTCGCCGCTGCGCATCGACCCCGAAATGGCATCGAGCAGAGCCTTGCATATATAATCCTCGCCCGCGAGTACCGTTTCTATGGCGTCGAACACCTCGTCTATCTCCGAATCTTTCAGCAGAAAGCCCTTCGCCCCCGCCTGCATCATACGCGAATAGTAGTTCTCGTCGCCGAACATCGACAGACATATCACCTTCAAGTCGGGCATCTGTTGCAGTGCCGCCGCCGTAGCCGCATCGCCATTCCTCGTCGGCATCGATATATCCATAAACGCCACGTCCGCCTCCAATGTCGGCAACGCCGCGACAAACTCCGCACCGTCCGAAAACTCGCCGACGACACGGCACCCGTTGCGCCCGTCAATCAGCCCTTTCAACCCGTTGCGGAACAACGTGTGGTCATCGACCAATACTATGCGTTTTTCTGCGTTTCCCATTTTCTCTCTCATTTTTCTGCGAAGCGACCTCGTTGCCGCGGGCATTGATGCTCACCGTCGCACTCATACCTTCGCCCTTGCGGCTCGCGATGTCGAATTTGCCGCTGAGCGAATTCACGCGCGAAGCGATGTTCGACAGCCCCATACCGCAATCGAGTACCGCCTTCGGATTGAATCCGCGTCCGTTGTCGGTATAGTCCAATTTGAGTTCCGTGCCGTTGAACGAGAGCGACAGATTGATTGCGCTGCAACCCGAGTGTTTGAGCGAATTGTTTATCAATTCGCAAATCACGCGATACATAATCACCTCCACATCGTTGTCGAATCGCTCGGCGTGCATATTTGTCGTAAAACGTATATTCACCCCGTGCAGCGACACGCTGCGCGAGATGAAACTCTTCACCCCCTGCGCCAGACCGAAGTCGAGCAACACCTGCGGCGACATATTGTTCGATATTTCGCGCAACGAACGTATCGCCTCGTCTATGACATACGCCGTATTCTCCATAATTCCCTGCTCCTCGGCAGGCAAATCCTTACGCGAGAGTGCCGACAGCGACATCTTCGCCGACGAGAGCAACGGACCCAACCCGTCGTGCAACTCCTTGGCGAAGTTCGAGCGCGACCGCTCCTCGGCTCGCAACACCGCCGTCAGAATTCGCTTGTTGAACATCTGTCGCTGATGGTCGAGGCGGTCTATATATTTTATAAGTCTGTCGGCAAACAACACCGCTGCCGATATACACAACGCAACCAGCACATCTACCGCCACAAATCCCTTCGGCACTGCCACGAACCTGTCGAACATCGCCAGCTGTACGATACGCTCGACCGACAACGCCACAAAGCCTATGATGCAGAGAATCCATATCGAATTATATTTCGTGCGCCGAATAAGCCTTATGGCAAACACCGTCGCCACCAACTGAATAATCAGTGCCGCGACCAAAACGATTTTCAAGCCGACAGAACTCTCCATAACCTAACCTGTTTTATGATTACACTATCTTTTTCAGCGAATCCAACTGCGCATACGCCGTCATGTCGGTCTGCACCGGCACCACCGCCACATAGCCGTTGTTCAAAGCCCACTCGTCGCTGTCCTGCGCCTGCGGCTCTTTGTTGTCGAATGCACCCGTCAGCCAGAAGTACTCCCTGCCGCGCGGGTCCTCGTGGCGGAAGAAATCCTCGCGCCAGTATCCGCGCGTCTGCCGGCACACCCTGATGCCCTTAATCTGCTCGCGCGCAATCGCCGGCACATTCACATTCAAGCACAACGGCATCGGCACTCCGCCCGCCAACACAGCCTCGACCACCTGCGTGCCATACTCCACCGCCGCCTCGAAATCGGCATCGGAGTCGTGGTCGGTTACCGACAATCCCACCGCGGGAATATCATAGAACGAAGCCTCTATTGCCGCGCCCATCGTCCCCGAATAGAGCACATTCACCGCCGAATTCGAGCCGTGATTGATGCCCGAAATCGCGAGGTCGGGACGCTCGTCGCCGAACATATAGTCAAATGCCACCTTCACGCAATCCACGGGCGTCCCCGACAGCGCATATACCTGCACATCTTCCTCGTCCCTCACCTTGCGCAAATAGAGCGGATTGTAAATCGTTATCGCTTGGCTCATACCACTTTGCATACTCTCGGGAGCCACCGCCACCACTCGTCCGAATCGGCGTGCCACCTCAATCGCCGCCGCAAAACCCTTCGATGCAAACCCGTCATCGTTGGTAACAAAAATCAATCTCTCCTTTTTCATACCTTACAAAGGTAATAACAACTGCGAAAATTTCCAACAGCCCACCCTCTTTTTAGTGAACAGTGAATAATAAACGAGTCATGCCACATTTGCGCAAGCAAATGAGTTGGCATCTACCTCTGTTAGTGTTTAGTGAATAGTGGTTAGTGATTAGTGTTCTGCAAATAAAATAAAGAGTCATGCCACATTTGCGCAAGCAAATGAGTTGGCATCTACCTTTGTATAGTGGTCAGTGGATAGTGAATAGTGGTTAGAAAAGCATTCCTGCTTATCCTAGTCCTCCTAGAACTCCTAGTCCTCCTAGAAAAAACTGCACGTGATATGCTACCCGTCATACAAACAAGCCCAAAATAGTCATGCCACACGCGCAACAGCGCGTGAGTTGGCATCTACCTTTGTGCATATTATACCTCATAGAACTCCCATATCTCCTAGTCCTCCTATAAACCAAACGCCCCCGCCACAACAAACATTTTTTGTCATTTCCGCAAAATGTTTTTAACTTTGTAGTTACAAAAATATGAAAACACACAAGCCTATGATTAAATAGCAGTCATTAAGGACATATTGATATAAAAAGCGTTAGCTTTTATTTCGGGTACTTGAAACTTCGACAATTTTATTGTATCCCCAAGGAATAAAGTTAGACGCTCACGTTGCACGGCGACGTGGGCTTTATTCCGTTTATGTGGGGATATAGGTAGTCGAAGACCTCAAGTACTCATAATAGCGAATTTGGTCCACGTTTTTTATTTCTGTCCCAACCTCAAAGCCTTCGGACCATAATGCAATTAATAATTCAAAAAATCAAAAAATTATGATTATGAAAAAACTTTTAATTTTTGCCATTTCCGCTATGCTGATTATGGCAGGTTGTGGAAAAAGCGAAACCGATGACAACAAACCGAACAAGCCGGATTCGGAGAAACCCAATGACCAAGATTCCGACAAACTGCCGAAGTTGCCAGACCCTACCGATGTATGCTCGGGCATGGACGATATTGAATTCATGAAGTATTGCTATGACCATTTCGACATTAATAAGGACGGCAAAATCTCGGAACAAGAATACAATGCCGTCAAAGAAATCAACTGCGAAAGTTCGGCAATCTCTTCATTCAAAGGCATCGAGTATTTTACCAATCTGGAAACTTTTTTGTGCCGCGACAACACTAAAATCAAAGCCATCGACCTAAGCCATAATAGGAAAATTACTTTGATTAGCTCTTATGCATTCGATGGTTGCACGAGTCTGATAAGCGTTACTATTCCCGATAGTGTTACAAAGATTGGCGATGCTGCATTCGATAGTTGCACGAGTCTGACAAGCGTTACTATTCCAAATGGCGTTACAGAGATTGGTATGTCTGCATTCTACGGTTGCAATAGTTTGGTAAGTGTTACCATTCCAAATAGTGTTAGGTCTATTAACCATGGTGCATTTAGAGAGTGCACATCCTTGAGCAGTGTTACGATTCCCGAACGTGTTTTGTCGATTGGAGAACATGCATTCCAAGATTGCAAAAGACTACGCAGTATATATTGCAAACCTACCAATCCACCGACTTTAGCATATGATAATCGTTATACATCTTTTACATTCACATCTGCTTGTACAATTTATGTACCACAAGCATCGATAAATCTATATAAATCAGCTCAATATTGGTCAAATTATGCAGGGCAAATACAAGGCTATAACTTTTAAACGGAATCTGGCATAAAGTGCATAATCAACTATTTTATTAACTATTAAAATTTTATAATTATGGCAGGAGACATTAAAATACTTGACAGTATTAGTATAAATCAGAATTTGATTATGGCTATTGCTTTTTATGCAGGGGCATATTTGGCATTGCCGATAGATGGGGCAACCCTACAAGAAGAAATGCAGATAGGAGATATAATGCGATTCACTTTATATGGTATTTGCGTCATAGGACTTTTTGTCGCTATGATATCGTTATTATCATCACTGATTGCATATTCTATCGAATATTACAAAAAGAAAATCTATAAAGGCGAACAATATAAACAACAAAACTGTTAGACAAATCCGTTAAAATGGATACACGATATTGATATAAATATCAAAGGGACAGTTTATTAGTTATCTATTTGTATTATTAAGCCGCCCCTCATCGGACTTTGTCCGATGAGGGGTTTTCATTTCGTCATGCCACATTTGCGTAAGCAAATGAGTTGGCATCTACCTTTGTATAGTGGTCAGTGGATAGTGAATAGTGGTTAGAAAAGCATAAAACAAAACATTCCTGCTTATCCTAGTTCTCATAGAACTCCTAGAAAAAGCCGCACGTGATATGCTACCCGTCATACAAACAACCGTTACACCCCGCCGCGAAACTTTTTTGCCGCGATATTTTCGTATCCCGAAAAAAATTCCTACCTTTGAGTGCTGTATTGTATCGACAAAACTGCTTTTATGACAAACAAGGAGATTATAGATGCCCTAACCGCCGATGTGCACAGGCTTATGCAACAGCACTCTGTCGCCGTCGAGCAACTTCGTGCCGCCGAGAAGGCAAACGAGGCTATGGCTCTGAAAATCCGCTCCTTACAAGAGCTTGCCAAAGCCAACAAGGAGGAGATTGCCCGCTTGCAATTAGGCAACGCTTTGGCGACAGGCAGTGGCGACAAATCGGCTGCAAGAGCACAGGTAAACCGTTTATTGCGGGAGGTGGACAAGTGCATTGCATTGATTTCAAACGAGATATAATAGGAGCAGAGGACGATGAACGACGAGCGCGCATTGGAAATAAAACTAAAAATTGCCGGCAAGACCTATCCGATGAAGATAGATGCCCGCAAGGAGGAGGTGTATCGCCTTGCCGAGCGCGAGGTCAACAACCTCATAGCCAAGCACGAAAAGGAACGCCTCGACGGATATGCAGTAGCCGACTACTTGGCAATCGCTGCACTGCAACTTGCCATTACGAATATCCGATTGGCCCAAAGTCGCGAGATTGGCAACGCCGATTTGCAACGCCTGTCCGACCTTGCTCGCGAGGTCGAGCAGCACCTCAACCGATAAGTTTTGCTTATTTGGTAAAGGCACGGCATAAGAATTGCAGTATTACTGCCGAACGAGCAAATCGAGGCGACGAAAAAGGAAACGAAAAGAAAGAAAACGAAAACCGAAATCGTGTAAAGTAGCACGAAAAGAAGCACGAAACGCAACGAAAGTGATACAAAACGAAACGTTCTTTAACATACAACAGGAAAATACCCGCATAGATTCCTAAGCTTTGCGAAACTGAACACTTTTTACATTGGGGTAGTCTCGATGCGTCAAAACCGGGCCTTGTAGCCCGCAAGGGTGAGTACGTCAGTACCGATGGAGGGTTGCGATGATTTGTAAGCCCCACACATGACTTATCGGCAGATTCGTCAAACAAAAGAAGGAATCGATGCGGTTTTTTTGTGCGTTGTCCCGACCGAAAGGTCGGGGACAACGACACTTAACAAGCGGACAATTAACTAATTACAAACTAATAAAAACACAGTTTTAGAGAAAATTATGGATATACTGATTATTGCAATCATTGCCGCGGCAGTTTCGGCTGTTTCGGGATTCGCAACTTTCTACGGCGTCAAGGCTCGTTCGAAGGCGATTCTGAAAGAGGCTGAAAATGAGGGCGAAATGATTAAGAAGGAGAAGATGCTCCAAGCCAAAGAGAAGTTCATACAACTCAAAAGCGAGTACGACAAGCAGGTGAACGAGCGCAACCAGAAACTGACGCAGAGCGAGCAACGCGCCAAGCAGATTGAGGCGCAGTTGCAGAACCAGCAGCGCGATGTGGAACGCAAAATCGCTGACAATGACCGTCTTAAAGAGAAGATGGAGGGTCAGATGCAGGCACTCGAACACAAGAAAGAGGAGTTGACGCAACTGATGTCGGAGCAGAATTCGCGATTGGAGCAAATCTCGGGTATGAGTTCCGAGGAGGCAAAAAACACCCTCATCGAGAATATGAAGGCGGAGGCGAAGAGCGAAGCTGCCGCCTACATCAACGAAACCGTTGAGGAGGCGAAACTTACGGCGACGAAGGAGGCAAAGCGCATCATCGTAGCATCGATTCAGAGAGTGGCGACCGAAACCGCGATAGAGAATTCGGTAACGGTATTCAACATTGATTCTGACGAGGTTAAGGGTCGCATCATCGGTCGCGAGGGTCGCAACATTCGTGCGCTCGAAGCCGCAACGGGCATCGAAATCATCGTGGACGACACGCCCGAGGCGATTATCCTCAGCGGATTCGACCCCGTGCGTCGCGAAATTGCACGATTGGCTCTGCATCAGCTTGTTACGGACGGACGTATTCACCCTGCCCGCATCGAGGAGGTCGTTGCCAAGGTCAAGAAGCAGATTGAGGAGGAGATTGTCGAGGTCGGCAAGCGCACGACCATCGACCTCGGTATTCACGGTCTGCACCCCGAGTTGATTCGTCTTATCGGTAAGATGAAATATCGTTCGTCGTATGGTCAGAACCTGTTGCAACACGCACGCGAAACCGCTAATCTGGCGGGAATTATGGCTGCCGAACTCGGTCTGAATCCGAAGGCTGCACGCCGTGCGGGACTGTTGCACGATATTGGCAAGGTGCCTGACGATGAGCCGGAATTGCCACACGCAATTATCGGTATGAAGCTCGCCGAGAAGTACAAGGAGAAGCCTGAAATCTGCAACGCCATCGGCGCTCACCACGACGAAATCGAGATGACGTCGCTCATCGCGCCAATTATTCAGGTGTGCGATGCGATTTCGGGTGCGCGTCCGGGTGCGCGTCGCGAGGTTATCGACTCGTATATCAAGCGATTGAAGGAGATGGAGGACATCGCACTCTCCTACCCCGGTGTGGTCAAGACCTACGCCATTCAGGCAGGTCGCGAGTTGCGCGTAATCGTCGGTGCGGACAAGTTGTCCGATGCCGAGAGCGAGAACTTGTCGCACGAAATAGCAAAGAAGATTCAGGACGAAATGACCTATCCGGGTCAGGTGAAAATCACCGTCATTCGCGAAACCCGCAGCGTAAGTTACGCAAAATAGGCGAGTTGTCGCACGCATATCATTTGGAAATCCCGTCTTTGCGAAGGCGGGATTTTTTTGTGTTTGCATACACGGGTTTATGTCCAAAGGGTGGCGGTGCGGCGCAGTTGTGCATTGCATAACAAATATATACGGGAACGGAATCATTTAGCGAAAAATTAGTATATTTGTAACGACTTAACCCATAAACACGGTTGCCTATGAGAGTATAACAACATCGGTTTTTAATTAAGATTCATTTCAGCGAGTCGGATTGCAATAAAAGCACCGACACAAACATATAAAAGCGTTAGCTTTGCATCTTTGCATATCGAAATCTGGAAAATTTCAAATTGTGGCAAAAGAAGTGAAGTTGATGCTCACGTTTTTCGGCGTGGGCTTCACTTGATATTATTGCCACAAGGTATTCCAGAACCTCGATATGTAATGATAGGAGTTGAGTCCCACGTTTTTGTATGTATAACCACAAACCATTAACCGTCGGCAGGGACACGACAAAGAACGATACAACTATTATGAGAAAAATTGTATTATCAACGCTTTTCGCAGTATTGAGCATTTGTGCCTCGGCACAGACACCTATAAAGTTTTTGGGCATACCCGTAGATGGCAGCAAGGCAGAGATGATTGAAAAAATCAAAGCCAAAGGCTATAAATATGATGCGTATAATGATTGCTTGGTCGGAGAATTCAATGGTCGCCAATCACAAATTTATATTGTAACTAATAATAACAAAGTGTATAGAGTTGCCGTAATTGACGCGGAAACAAGCGATGACTCTCAAATAAAAATTAGGTTTAACACCCTCTATTATCAATTCTTGAACAATGCGAAATATGAACTTCGCTCAGGCAAAACACTTTCGGATAGTGAAGATATTTCATACGAGATAACGGTTCATAAGAAACAATACGAGGCATCATTTGAGCCATCTGATAAATCAGTAAAAGGCAGTGTTTGGTATATGATTTCCAGAATAAGATATGGATTATATAGGATATACACATTCTACGACAATACGATGAATCAAGCAAATGGTGAGGACTTATAGTTGCGCACAGCAAAGCCATGAAAAGCCGGCACAGAGGGTGTCGGCTTTTTTGTTGGGGCGGATAGCGGATGACGGGTGCGCAAAAGATATGCACACATTGCCCGACTGGTAGGTAGTAGGCAGAAAAGAAAATCCCGCTCCAAAAGGAACGGGATTCTTGATATTGGTGTACCCTGCTCTATCGGTGAGGATTGCACCTCGGCGGTAGCAAGTCCATGCAATAGTGGTGGGCGGCACTCTGCGTCGAAAGGATTACTCCTCGGCAGCAACGTGCAAAGCGACCTCTGCCTTAACCTCGCGGTGAAGCTTGATTTCGGCTTTGTACTCGCCTACGGTCTTGATTGGCTCAACGCTGATGTTCTTCTTATCAACCTCGACGCCTTTGGCTGCGAGAGCCTCGGCAACATCGGCGGAAGTAATCGAACCGAAAATTTTGCCCTCCTCTGCCTTAACGGTGAACGAAAGCGGCAGGTTGGCAATCTTCTCTGCCAATGCCTTGGCATCGGCAAGGATTTTGGCGTCCTTGGGAGCGCGCTGTTTGAGGTTTTCTGCCAATACCTTCTTTGCCGACTCGGTCGCTACGCGAGCGAAGCCCTGCGGAATGAGGTAGTTGTTGGCATAACCGGCCTTTACCTTAACGATGTCGTTGGCATAGCCGAGTTTCTCTACGTCTTTAATCAATATAATCTCCATAGTTGCCTCCTCCTTATTTCATACAGTCGGTTACGAATGGCAGAATTGCAAGGTGACGCGCACGCTTAACAGCCTGTGCGACCTTCTTCTGGAATTTCTGCGAAGTTCCCGTAAGACGGCGAGGCAGAATCTTGCCCTGCTCGTTGAGGAACTTTTTAAGGAATTCGCCATCTTTGTAATCTACATACTTGATGCCGAGTTTCTTGAAACGGCAATACTTCTTTTTCTTGACATCTACCGATACCGGATTGAGGTAACGGAGTTCGCCAGCCTGATTGTTCTCCTGTGCCATAGTTTACTCCTCCTTGTTTTTGTTGGCAAGCTTTGCACGACGCTTCTCGGAATACTCGACAGCGTACTTGTCCTGCTTGAAAGTTAAGAATCTGATGATGCGCTCATCACGGCGATACTGGGTTTCGAGTTTCTCGACGATGGAACCCTCACCCGTAAATTCTGCGAGGAAGTAGAAACCGGTGGTCTTGTGCTGAATCGAGTAGGCGAGTTTCTTCAAACCCCAGTTCTCGAAGTTCACAATCTGACCGCCGTTTTCGGTAATAACACCGCGGAATTTGTCTGCCACCTCTGCAATCTGAGCCTCAGAAAGCACCGGGGTAACAATGAAAACGGTTTCGTAATTGTTCATAACTGTTTATGTTTAATTGTCTGCTAAATATTTAGCGTGGCAAAGGTAAGCAAAAAAACTGTTCGAGCAACAAAAAGTTGCTGTTTTTTATCGGAAAAACGTTAATTTTACGCCCGAAAATCTGCTTTTTATGGAGTGGCTTCTCGGACTCGGTTACATAGGGCTGTTTCTCGGCTCGTTTCTCGCCGCCACCATCGTGCCTTTCAGTGCCGATGTGTTGCTGGTCGGAATGCTTGCGGCAGGCGCAGATGCCGTCGCGGCGATAGCCGTAGCCACCATAGGCAACTGGGCAGGCGGACTGACCTCGTACGCCATAGGGCGCATGGGCAAATGGGAGTGGATTGAGCGGTTGCACGTCAGCCGAGAGAGCTTGGAACGGCAGCAGCACTTTATAGACCGCTATGGCGCGGTCGTGGCGTTGCTGACGTGGGTGCCGTTTATCGGCGACGTCTTCGCCGTGGCACTCGGATTCTACCGCGTGCAGTTCGTGCCCATGGCATTCTATATGTTTTTGGGCAAGTGCGGTCGCTTCATAACGTGGGCGTTGCTCTACTACTGGATTGTATAGGCGCGCACATTACTCCGCTTTCTCTTTGAATCCCTGTGCTTTAAGACGAATTTCGCCACCGTCGGGCGTTACGAGGCAGGCACCCGTATTCTCTGCCGTTATGTGGCCGATTATATCGATGCAGCCGACATTCATCACGCGCTCCTTCTCGGAGAGTGGCACGGTGAACAGCAGTTCGTAGTCCTCACCACCGTTCAGAGCCGCCACGACGGGGTCGATGTGCATCTCCTCTGCCAAAGCCGACATCTGTTTTGCCAACGGTATGCGTTCCAAGTAGATACGCGCACCGCAGTGCGACGATTTGCAAATCTGCAACACATCGGACGCCAAGCCGTCCGTAAGGTCAATCATAGCCGTCGGCACAAGTTTTTCCTCGGCAAGCGACTCGACAATGTCGTAGCGCGCACGCGGTTTGAGATAACGTTGCAGGAGGTATTCGTAGCCCTCGAACTTGGGTTGCGGCTTATCGATACCCGCAAGCACACGCTTCTCGCGTTCGAGCAGTTGCAGACCCATAAATGCCGCACCGAGGTTGCCCGTGATGCAGATTAGGTCGTGCTGTTTCGCGCCGCTGCGATAGACTATTTTATCCTTTTTGGCACGGCCGACAGCCGTGATGTTGATAAGGAAGCCCGTAACAGATGCAGTGGTGTCGCCGCCGACCAAATCGACACCCGCCTCGCGGCAGGCGAACTCGACACCCGCATAGAAGTCGCGCAGTACCTCGACCGAGATTTTGGAGGAGATGCCGAGCGAGAGCGTAATCTGCTCGGGCGTGGCGTTCATCGCGGCGATGTCGCTTATGCCCTTGGTAACGACCTTATAGCCCAAGTGCTTGGGCGGGAAGTAGGTCAAATCGAAGTCGATGCCTTCGACCATCGAATCGCTCGACAGCACGATGGCGGTATCCTTCGATGCCTCGATGACCGCTGCATCGTCGCCCACGCCGCACAAAGTCGATTTGCGCGTCGGTTTTAGATTCTTTGTCAATTCGTCAATCAGTCCGAATTCGCCCAACTCGGCGATTTCGGTACGCCCCTTTTGCTCTGCCATGGTGAGTATGTTTGTAGTTTGATGTGGCAAAGGTACACAAATAAATCGGAATAGAAGAAGATTCTCCCCGTCTTGCAACGGTGTGCAAAGCGGGGAGAATGGTTTTTGGAGTGGAGCGGCGACTAATTGTAGCCGTCGTTCTGGCGGAGGTGGGCTGCCGTCATCTCGTCCTCCGGAATCGGCCACAGGTCGTT